>PHEX01000068.1 GCA_002843005.1 Candidatus Anoxymicrobium japonicum
TTTTGATTTTAAAACCCCGCGCCGGTGTGTCCGCCTGTCCAGCCGTTGTAGTTGAAGTACATCGGCCGCTCAACAATGATGGGGGCATCGGAAGTCACGTGAGCGGACGCGTCGTGTCCCCTGCCCACGACATCCGCGACTTTGACCGTGACTCGCCTGTGCGGCTCGACACTGATTGAATGTGTGACGGGAACTCCATTCTCGAGCATGAAAGCGAAAACCACGTGAGCGCTGTCAACGCCGGGATTCGCGACGCAGATATACTCATCCGCCCAGTTGTAAGTGCATCCCTCGGCAAAGAACCATGAACACTTCGACAGGGATGACCCCATAACATCATGCCCTCCGGTCCAGGAATATCCAGGTGTTTCCTCTTTGTAGCAGAAGTAAGTTGGCCGCTCGGCGACTACTGGCAGGTCGCTCTCGAGGATCATCGCCGAGTCTACGTTTGCGCCAACCGCCTGGTTCACGTCCAGGGTCCAGCGGGAGTTGGCGCTTACTGTGTAGTTCCTGTCAGACGTGACCCCGTTACTCTTGAGAAAGTGGCACGTTATCATGGCATCCTCGTTGTTCGGGTTCTGAATCACGAGCCACTCCTCGAACCCGGAGCGTGTTGTGCCTTCCGCGAAGTGCCAGGTGGTCGCAGGAGAATTTGCCCCCATCACATCGTGTCCGCCGTCCCATTTGCCTTTGTAATTGAAGTACATGGACCGCTCTGCGACTATTGCGGAATCGCAATGTATTCTTGCTGACACGTCCAATCCCGGCCCCACGTCTCCGTTGACAAACACGCTGGCGCGCGATTGAGGTGAAAGCAGATACGCCTTCTGAACCACACTGGCATCTGCCTTAATATATTCAACGGTCACGACGGCTTTTTCGGAACCGGGATTTTGCAGGCATATCCACTCCTCGAAACCGGAGCGTGTTGTGCCTTCCGCGAAGTACCACTCCCGCGCGGGGGCAACAGCGCCCGCCACGACGTGTCCACCCGTCCATGAATAGCCGGCCTGGCCTTGTTTGTAGTTGAAATACATTGGCCGCTCGGCATAGAACTCACCGTTTGCCATAAGTTTCACGGAGACGTCCTGCCCCGGGCCGACCTCTTCATTCACGCTTACGGAAAACCGTGACGAAGCATTCAGCGGATATGTCCTGGTGACGGGGAGCCGTCCTCCACAGAACATGTAGGTGGCCGTCACTTCGAGAGGGCTTGATCGCGGATTTTGCAGGGACAGCCATTCGTCGAACCCGTCGTGAGTGGCGCCTTCGGCGAAGTAGTAGGAATATGTGGGCGATTTCACCGTGAAGAACCCCGCGTTTGCGGCGCCTTTGGCGGCAACACTCGCGGTTCCTTCCCAGTCATAGACAACAACCTGCCCGCTGGTCGCCCCACGTGGGACTGTGACCGTTACCTTTTTGTTGGTGAAAGTAGCCTGCGCAGCCACAGTCCCGTTGAAGGTCACCCGTGCTTCCCGACGCTTCGCTCCAAAGTTGTTGCCGGTGATGTCGATGGCGCTCCCGACTTCACCGGAACTCGCGCTCAGGCCGCCAATGCATGGCCCGTCGCCTTTGATGTCACCCATCGTCCAGGCCTCCCACACATACCTTTTCACGAAGTCGTAGCTCAGCCACACGAACCCCTGATTCGGGCCGTTCCAGGACGACCCCCAGGAGTTCACCATCTTGAATCCACCACGGTGGTCGGCGTCAGCCCCACGCGAATTGATGTTGTCGTTGTAGCCAACGATGCATACGCCGTGCCCACCGGCCAGGTCCGCGCAACCGTTATAGTCGTAGTAGGCCCTGGACGGGTAGAACCCGAAATCGGGGAAGTCAGAGTAGATCGGGATGCCCATTACCAGGAGATTGCCCTCCCCGAGCCACGCTTTGGTTCTTGCTATATCGTTCGGGCAGGAGAACGGGCCCATCTCGCTTTGCAGCCACAGGTAGCTCCAGTCGGCGGGGATGCGGTACGGTTTGGCCGCTTCAAACTGGGCGGCGGTCGGCTGTATGGTGTAATTCCCGTCGTCGTATGGCATCTCGGCGATATCGACATCGCCTTTGTTCTGCAGCACATCGAAGGCGTCGGGGAACGTCGCGCCGCAATCAACCCCACCGTTTATCTGGTTGTACACAAAAGAAGGGCTGAACTGATATTGAGCGCGGGACAGGTCCCACGTGGTGTGCTCCTGTTTTTCCGAGAAACTCTTGTAGTAGTAGCTGGTTGCCCAGGTCACGCAACTTCCCTGTTTGCCCTGATCGCCCACCGGCGGAAGCTGATCCGTCAGATCCACAGATGCCCCGAGGTGGCGCCCGGCGCCAGCTCGAGGCCAACCCGCGGCTCGAAGCCTGGCCGCCGTCTCGGGAGCAGACAGCTTGAAGCCGAGACTGTGCTTTCCATCGCTTGGCCTTGCGAGAAGCGTCCGCGGGTCGTTGCCCGCCCCCGACGCCGGAGAAGCCTGGATCGCGCACTGGGAAAAGACTATTACGACTGTCAGCATGATGGTGAGGAAGCCAGGAATCACCGACCTGCCTGAACCCCACACACGCGCACGGTTCTTCCACGTGTTCATCTATCCCTCGATTTTGATTTCCGGCCAATCTACTATTTGGCTCGGCAAAATCCTGGTGAGTCTGATCAGTCTCAGTAATGAATTTGCGGCCCGTACGAAGATGAGAAATGATCACCCGTTTGGGTTACCGCAGCAACAGGGGTCAGGCACCGTCTACCTCTCCGTCTACCTCTACTGCGTAGAGGGGTCAGGCACCGTCTACCGCTAAAGCGGTAGACGTTGCCTGACCCCTGATGAGGAGCGCGTCAGGAGACCAGGCCGTTGCGCAGAGCCTGGGCTACTGTTTCCGTCCGGTCGGAGGTTCCGAGCTTGTCGAAGATATGCGCGATGTGGGTCTTCACAGTCTGCTCGCTGATCCACAAAGCTTTGGCGATTTTTTTGTTGGTGTTTCCTTCGGAGAGCAACTGCAACACTTCCATCTCGCGGTTAGAGAGCCCGTAATCCCTGGACTTGTTCTTGGCCAGCGCCACAAACTCCTTGAGCAAGCGCGCCGTCGCGTCGGGAGACAGAAGCGCATTGCCCTCATTGACAGTCTGAATAGCTTTCACAAGCTCGTCTGAGGAAGCGTTCTTGAGCACGTAGCCGGTAGCTCCAGCCTTGATCGCCTCGTAGACGTACCCCTCCTGGTCGAGCATGGTCAGCATGATGATTTTAATATCAGGGTGTGCGTCATGGATCTTTCTGGTCGCCTGGATGCCGTTCATTCCCGGCATGCTGATGTCCATCAAGATAACATCGGGCTTGACCTTATCGACCATCTCCACGGCTTCCTCGCCGGAGCTGGCTTCGCCCACCACTTCCACCTCGTCCCCCTGGGCGAAGACAGCCCTCAGCCCTTCCCGCACCAGGTTGTGGTCGTCAACGAGCATGATCGCGATTGGCATTTCATTCCTCCACAATCTGTTTCAACGGAACATCAATCTTGACTACCGTGCCGTGATCGACCTCCGATTTGACCGATAGGCGCCCACCCAATAGTTCTGTCCGCTCCCGCATACTGGCAATCCCCAGTTTTCTCGGATTGTGTTGCGTTTTCGATATCGTGAAGCCGCGCCCATCGTCGCGTATCATCAGATGAAGTTCACTCTCCAAAACTTCGATTTCAACTGTCACCCGCGAGGCGCGCGCGTGTTTCTCAATGTTGTTGAGCGCCTCCTGAGCTATTCGGAACAGGTTGATCTGCGCGTCCTTGTTCAATTGCGGCATGTCATCCGGCTCCTGGAAGACGCATTGAATGTCGTTCTTGATCCCAAAGCTCTTCAGGTACACATCAAGAGCTTTCAGGAGCCCCATGTCATCAAGCATGGGCGGGCGAAGGCCGAGCAGAAGGTCGCGCAACTCTTTGATGCTTGTGTTGAGTTGCTCCCCGAGAGCCTTGAGGTCTATTTGCAGCTCGTCATACGTCTCGAGCGCGATTTTCTTTTCGATCACCTGGAGTTTGTAGGACATTCCGACCAGCGACTGCACGACACTGTCGTGCATCTCCGAGGCGAGCCGCCTGCGCTCGGTCTCTTGCGCGGTGATCGTCTGGTGCAGCAACCGCTTGTGAATGACCTCTTCTTCGCGAAGATTCTCGTGCAGGCGCGCTCTCGCGACAGCAACCGCCACCTGATTTGTTATTGTCGCCAGGAGGGAGACCTCGTCAGGTGAAAGATCCACGCTGGACTTGTCCGCGACAATGACTGCCCCGAGATATTTATCATGCTCGAAGAGCGGAAACGCATAGCCCTCCTCCATCGCCGACATGCCGAGAAATATCATGTTGAGATTAAACTCCTCGAGGTCGCTTATCCTGACGGGCAGGCGGTTGGCGGCAAACACGCCCTTCAGCTTCTCGGCATCCCGCCGGGAGACGACGTTCCGGCTGACGTTCTTGCCCCTGTCCCACTGGTGTAACGCCTTATGAAATACATACATTTCGGACTCATCGTTGTCGCTCAGCAACAACCCGCACAAAGACAGATCGAACAGGTTGGCCAGCTTGTCGGCGACACGTTCGAGCAGATCATCGAGAGCGGACGTCGAAATAAGTATGTCCGAGATTTTGTGGATGAGCGAAAGTTGCAGGTGCTCGATAGTCTCACGACGCTTGCGGGCGACCTCCTCACGCTCCTGTGACTCGAGAACACTCTTTACCGCCTCGGTCAGCACAGCCGGGCTGAACGGCTTGGTTATATACCTGGCGGCGCCGGCGCCCAGGCCGTGCAGTTGATCTTTTTCCAGCACCTTTGCGGTGACCATTATAACCGGGATGCCGGCTGTGGCAGGATTGTTCTTGATAAATTTAAGGACGTCCCAGCCATTGACCTTCGGGAGCATTACGTCCAGGACGATGCAGTCTGGTTTGAATTCCTCGACGCTGTCGATGGCGCTCAACCCATCATGGATCTCGATGACGTCCAGTCCTTCGAGTTGCAGATTGATCGCCATAACCCTGGAAACGTCTTTCTCGTCATCGACAATGAGTACCCTTAGTTTGTTCATCCTGTTTGTCCTATTCGTCGCGCTTCCAAAATCCCTAAAACGTTTATCGGCATCCGCCATTTATTGTTTAGCGCTATTGCCGATTGAGGGAAAACGTTAGAATGTGACGTCACAGACGGGAATGCTTGTGCTACCCGTGAGCCTGTGAAACGTCAATCAGAAGAAGTGGCATAAAATGCCCTTCTAAAGGAACGGATTTGAAGTACTGCCAGACAGTTAGCGCCGCCGTATTTCCTTATGCGGCACAAGAATAGCCAGCGCGATGTAGATTGCAAGTATTGTCAGTATCCCGATGTGCAACGGGATGATCCACTTCAGACCTGGAATGAGTCCCATTATTGCCGTGGAAAGAACCACAATAAGCAATAATCCAAGAATCCTGTTCCTCCGCGTTTCCATATTGATGCGCGCTTTGTTGCTGGGGTACGGGACAAAGATGTCGGGAGCGTCATCGAATTGCTCGGTATATCGGCTACGGCGGAAGTAAGGCTCACTCTCGCTGGTTTGAGAGTGGTAGTGGCCACGCGGCTGATAGGTATGAGTGCTTAACGCCAGAGTCATCATGCCGCGCTGAAAATCGGAAACCGTGTCCACGGGAGAATTGAGCTCTCGCTCCTTGAGGAACTCTGGCAAAAACACAACTCCCGCCCCAAGCACCAGAAACAGCAGTAACAAGATTTCCAACGCTATCCCCTCAATGCTCTTTGCTCTTTTTGCTCCAAATAGAGTTACTACATATTGATATCGCGGCGATGTTAGCACACAAAATAAGGCCAATCAAGCGTTATTTTGAAAAATATTTATGTTCTTTTTGTCTCTTTTAAGACTTGAAATGCCCGAAGATGGCTTGTTAAAAGGATTAATTAGAGTTGTTGATGTGGAATTTGGAGGTTATATTTTTTTGTGAATTATATTTATTAAAGGGATAACCACTGAGAATATTGTCCTGTTTTGTGACTTTTGTGAAGAACAAAGGTGTGAAAACGCAACACCGGGGGTCAGGCCCCCCGTGTTGCGTTTAGCAGCGTGTGAATGCCAAACGGCAAGCAGGGAACTGGCGCAAAATCATATTACGATTTAACATATAGTGGATTTTATTTTATCCAGATTCTGGTTGAAGGTAAGATGGGAAAACATTCGATCCAGCAAGTATCATACTGGGAAGCGAGAAGGCGCGGACGGGATTTGCGCAAGAGAGCTGACGCCAAAAGCAAAGCGCCGGGACACGCGAGGAAACGGAAGCTTTACTGGTTCGCTATATTTTTTGCGGTTGGTCTCGTCGCAGGGGCAACTCTCGGTTTTTATATCAGGCCAATCGCCAAGCTCGGGGCGAAGATGTACCTCGCGCTGAAAGAGAAACAGTGGCAAACGGAGGGCGCTGAGAAAAAAGAGGTCAAGACCGCCCTGACGTCCCTCTCGGCAGATCCCGGCCAGAGCGTGAACACGCTTGTCATGGGGAGCGACGCCGGTAGCAACAAGGGTGAGGGTGGGTGGTGCCGTAGCGATGTCATGATGCTCATCTGTCTGCAAGAGCGCGACAAACGCGCTATCGTGATATCGATACCCAGAGACACCAGGATTGAGCTTCCCGGGCACGGCACCAACAAGATAAACGCGGCGCACGCATTTGGTGGCCCGTCGAGCGCGATCGACGCGGCAAAGTCTTTGCTGGGAATTGATGTCCATCATTACATCAGCATGAACTTCGACGGGTTCAAGAAGATCATCAATGCCATCGGCGGAGTTCCCATCCACTTGAACAAACCGATAAACGACCCGCACTCGGGACGCCTTCCGCAGGGCGATTTGCTGCTGGACGGCGAACAGGCGCTTATCGTCGTGAGAAGCAGGAAACTACCCGGGGGCGACATCGACAGGATACAAAACCAGCAGGCGTTTCTCAAAGCGCTCATGACCAAAGCCGAGTCGATGAAGAGCGCCTGGAAGGCGAAGCGACTTGTGGACATCGTGGCCTCTACGTGCAAAATGGATTACGCAGCGGGACAACTCACCAACCTCGCGGAGGAGTTGCGCGGGTTCAAAATAGAGAACGTTCAGTTCGTCACCGTCCCCGGAGACTCGAGAATGATATCGGGGGTAAGCTACTTCGTCGCGGACATGCCGCTTTTAGCGCAGGTCACGCTCGAGGTGAAAGCGAACACCCTCATCTCTCCTGAGTTGAAAGCAAAACTGCAGGCGCCTGTAACTCGCAGGGTCGAGGAGCTGAACGGACCGGACGCGGACGCGATCTCTGTGTTGAGCGGGTGGAAGACATCGACCTGGGCAGTGCCGACCGTAGCACAAGAACTCAGGCTCTTTGGCCATGATAAGGTGTTCGAAGGGCAGAGCAAGCAGCCACTCGCCAGAACGACTGTCTATTTCAGGCATGAGGCGAAGGAAGCCTGTAAAAAAATAAAGGAGTCGGTGCCTGAGCTTGGCAATGCCGACGTCGTCTTAAACGACCAGATCCCCGTGCAGTACAACTCGCCTGTCGTGATCGTGCTTGGGCAGGATTTTAAGACTTCAAATCTCGTATCAATCTACGGCCGTATCTGTCAGCCCGCGTTTAACTTTCAAAATCTCGGCAGGAAGGTTGTCTTCTTCGATTAGCTTCCGGGCTGCGATACGCGATCATTTCGCGACTTGCGTTTCAGCGTATCATTCTTTCTCGTTGGGGCATAGCGATACGGATATCTCCCCTGTGCATACAGCCTGCGCAAGCAGTTCTACTTCCCCTGGAGAGACCAGCAAAGTGATTACAGGCGTCGCGCCCGAGCCTTCTTCGCCATCTTCGCGCACGCTCAAGATAAGTCTGTCTGTGAGCAATGTCGTGGTTCCGGGCGGCTCTCCACCTGTCGAAAGGACATCCACCTTTTCGCCGGGGCGCAACTCTCCCGAGTCGGCCGATGTCCTCGACAACTGGATTGAGTAAGCGCGAAGGTCGGCGGGTATCCGGCAAGCGAGGTTGCCGGCCCCTTTTCCGCCAGCGATAGAAGAAGCGGTGATGGGCTCGCCCTTTCCTATGAACCTCAATGCGCGCGCGCCAATTATGTCCGAGGCGCCACGGATAGTGCCCGGGACAAGGTAATCGTGTGGCACACTGCGCGCGCCGAGCATGTCGTCCGTTATTGTGGCGCCCATAGAGATGTCGCTTCTTGCGACAGGAACTTCAACGACGCTGCCTCCTTTCTCTCCCTTCATCATCCTGGACGTGTATCCAAGCAGCATTAGTCCCGCGATGATCGCGAAAGCAGTGCCGATGGCGATATTGAGTCCGGGTCGTGATCTCAAGAACTTGAACAATTCCATCAGGCACTCCTCTTTGTCGGTTTTGAGCAGTTCAAGCATTTACAATAAGCAAAGCAGGCTAATTTGTCAAGAGGGGCGCTCGGGGTGTCTTCTTCGCCCTCCGCTCGCGGACTCGAAGTCGGTCGAAGAAAACACCACTCGCTTTGCTGGGGGAAGGGGAAGGAAAGGGCATAATGGGGTCAAACCAAAATATGCGTTTTCTTCTCTTGTTGGGGGGAGAAGAGGAAGAGAGGGCGCTCGGGGTGTCTTCTTCGCCCTCCGCTCGCGGACTCGGACGTCGGTCGAAGAAAACACCCCTCGCTTTGCTGGGGGAAAAGGCATAATGGGGTCAAACCAAAATATGCGGGAAGAGGGGGCGCTCGGG
>PHEX01000069.1 GCA_002843005.1 Candidatus Anoxymicrobium japonicum
GCGAAACGCCAGGCCGGCAAGCGTCGCGTCCGCATCCAGGCTCGTAATCTTCACGAGCGCGCACTCGAGAACCAACCTTGGGTTCTCGCTTTGCCTCATCTCCCGGTGGGTATCGCCCAACCGCTCTATCAATCGAATAACCTCGTGTCGCCGGAGTCTGTTCGCCTGCTCGGCAAGCCTGGCATAATGCTCCTCCGTCGCCTCCACGATCTGTGAAGGGTTGGCCGCGTTCTGCACCAGAAAAAGAGAGCGCAGGTGGCCGATGAGCGACTCGACAAACCGGCGCGGAGCCTTGCCGTCCTCTATCATCTTCCCAATTAGAGTTAGCACGCCGGGCGTGTCGCGGTCGATTATGAAATCGACCGTCTCGAAGACGAGATCGATTTCGACCTCGCCGAGCATCTCCGCAAGTTGCTTGCTCGTAATGTGCTCGCCCGACATATTTGAGATCTGATCCATTACTCCGATCGCGTCCCGGACCGAACCGCGCGCGTGTTCCGCTATCATGCCAAGCGCGTCTGTCTCGATATCTATCTCTTCCCGGGAAGCTATGTGCTCCAGGAGACGCGATATCTCACGAGCAGACACAAGACTGAAGTCGTACTTCTGGCAACGCGATACGATCGTCGGGAGAAGTTTGTGCGGCTCGGTCGTGGCCAGAATAAACACGACGTGCCCCGGTGGTTCCTCGAGCGTCTTCAACAGTGCGCTCGACGCCTCGTTCGTCAACTGGTGCGCCTCGTCAACGATATAAACCTTGGTGCGCAGAGAGGTCGGCCTGTAAGGTATTTTGTCGAGCAGGTCGCGCATTTCATCGATCTTGCGATTGCTGGCGGCGTCGATCTCGATGACGTCGAGAGCCGTCCCTTCCGAGATCGAGACACACGCCTCGCACACGCCGCACGGCTTTGCGGTAGGTCCCTCTGCACAGTTGATCGCCTTCGCGAGTATCCTTGCGGTGCTTGTCTTCCCGGTCCCGCGCGGGCCCGAGAAGAGGTAAGCGTGCACCACGCGCCCACTCGTCAGCGCGTTCATCAGTGTGTCGGTTACCCTGCCTTGCCCGATAACCTCGTTGAAGACCCCCGGCCTCCACTTGCGATATAGCGATATATGTTTCATGAACGCCTCGGCTGTCTTCTCCCGCTTGGTACCGTAAAAATTCACGTGTTGTTAAAGTGACTGTGCACCCACCATCGATTCCGGGAACCGAGCCGCGCTCCGGCAGCCAGCTCCAACCAGGTTGCTCCACGGCACACGGAAGTTTTTGCTTACCGCTGCTTCCTCCCGGACCTGACGGGGTTCACAAGCTTTCGTTGCGTGGGACCCAGCCTTCATCGCCGCTTACCGGAACAGCAACGACCGCTCCCAAAGAACCTCCGGTGGGGATTCGGCCCCGCTGTAGCGGTTTGCGGGTTACAGGGCACCGCTGGCTCCCCACCTAGCACAGTCAAGTGCAAGTATACGCGAAACTGGCCACAGGCGCGATGGCACACTCCGCCGGCAGCCAGTAGCGGGGCCTGTCTCCCGCGAATCCCCACTCAACTCCGGTCGAGGCCGGTTCTGACGGCCTTCTTGTGGTAACATCGCGCAGGCAGACAGGAGGATCGCGATGCCACTGGCCGGATATCTCAGAAGACCCATACGGATCGACAACGGCGACGGCGCGCCGCGCTACCCTGTCAAGGAAGCGCTGGCGAAGGTTCGCGCCGTCATCTTTCGCGGCGACAAGATCGAGTGCTCTTGTTGCGGCAGGAGTTTCTCTCTCTTCATGTTCTCGCCGTACATGGCCTCTCTGTGCCCCAACTGCCTGTCGTTTGAGCGCTACAGGCTTTTGTGCCGTTACCTGCTCGATGAAACCAACTTTGGGGCTCGCGAGGCGCGGTTGCTCGACATCGCCCCGACGTGGGCATTCCAAGAGTTCTGCCGGCGTCATCACCGGGTGTCCTACCTGTCGATCGATATTCGCTCGCCGCTCGCGATGCGCCACATGGATATCCGTGCCCTCGACTTGCCCGACGACCACTTTGACATTCTCATCTGCTATCACGTCCTCGAGCACATCGACGACGAGACAAAGGCGCTTGGCGAATTGCTGCGCGTCCTCAAGCCCGGCGGCCGGGCTGTCATACAGGTTCCGATCCTTGTTGAAAAAACAGTCGAGCGCTTTGAGCTCACCCGGGCCCAGGCGGAACACATTCTCAAATTCCCGGATCACCTGCGCGGCTACGGCAAAGATTTCAGCGGCAAGCTCGAGGCGGCGGGCTTCGCGGTCGAGGTCGTGCCGTTCGTGAAAAAGTTCAGCCGTGACGAGATCAAGCGCTACGGGTTGGATCCAACTGAGGATCTGTACGTCTGCCGGAAGTGATCCGCGGCCCATCTTGTGAACTCTGTGTCTGTTTTTGATAGAATAGACGCCGAAATGGAAGCAACTTAAGGAGGACAACATGACAGACGCTGTGATAGTAGACATTTTGCGGATACCATTCTCTCGATCCCGCCCGGCACAGCCGGAGCGCGACGCCTACAACAAGCAACGCATGGACGAGGCGCTCGCGAACGTCATCAAAGAACTCATCCGCAGGAATAATGTCAACCCTGAGGAGATTGGCGATCTCATCACTGGTTGCGCGCTTCAGATGCGCGAGCACTATCTCATGGGAGGGCGCACGGTCGCAATGCTCGCGGAACTGCCTGTTTGTGTCCCGGCTCAAAGCATTGACAGGGTGTGCATCTCGGGCATGAGCGCGTTGCACCAGTGCTCGATGGAGATCATGCTCGGCTACTCGGATATCTGCATCGCGAGCGGCATGGAGCACATGACCCATGTGCCGCTCGACGCGCGGTTCAACGCCGACCTCATGATGGTCAGCCCGCGCTTCTGGTCGGACGACTCCCTCAAAAAGTATGAGCTGCAAACCGCGCTCTCGATGGGCCTGACGGCCGAGAAACTCTGTTCTCTGACGAACATTCCCCGTGAGGAGATGGACGAATGGTCACTGTGGAGCCACCAGCGCGCGGCGAAAGCTGTCGCGGACGGCTATTTTACCGACGAGATACTTCCTCTCGATGTCGAACAGGAAGACGGCTCGATAAAGCATGTCGACACGGATCTCTCAATCCGCGCTGACACGAGCATGGAGAGCCTTTCGCAATTGACGCCATCCTTCAAGCCTGATGGAACGATCACCGCGGGCAACTCGTCTCCCTTGAACGCGGGCGCGTCGTCCGTGCTGCTCATGAGCGCTGAGAAAGCGAAGTCCATGGGCCTCAAGCCCCTGGCGAAGGTCATCTCGATGGGTTGGGCGGGCGTGGATCCGAGCATTATGGGCGTAGGCCCGGTCCCGGCGTCTAAGAAAGCGCTCGAGAAAATCGGCATGGACGCGCGCGACATCGACTACTGGGAGATCAACGAGGCGTTCTCTATCGTCGCGCTTTACGCGATCAAGGAGATGGGTCTCGATCCAAACAGTGTCAACGTCAAAGGTGGAGCGGTCGCCCTCGGCCATCCGCTCTCGGCTTCCGGCCCGCGGCTCACCGGCACACTGGCGCGCATCCTTCATCAGGAGGGCGGAAAGTACGGCGCGGCAACCCTGTGCGGCGGCGGCGGCCAGGGCGGAACTGTAATTATCGAAAAAATATAACTGGAACAGAAAAACGCAACACGGGGGGTCAGGCCCCTGTGTTGCGTTTTTTCAGGGATTAACCCCAGTCGCACCTCTCAGGCTGGTGCGGGAGGTGGGACTTGAACCCACACGCCCGAAGGCAACGGATTTTAAGTCCGTCTCGTCTACCAGTTCCGACACTCCCGCTTATTATTGTAAAGGTCGATCACCAGGCCGTCGAGAATGTCTTTCTCGCTAACAAGTATCTCGTCCAGCCCGGTGAGATCCATTATCGCGCGAAGGACGGCGATCCCGCCAACGATGATGTCCGCGCGCCCGGGCTCGAGGCCCATGATATCTCTACGCCTGGCAACCGTGGCTGTGACGAGCCGCATGAACATCTCTTCGACGTCCTGTCGAGTGAGCCGCGAGTGGTGGATTCGCTCCGTGTCGTACTCTTCCAGATTCTGTTTGATGCCTGATAACGTCGTGACCGTCCCCGCGAGTCCGACCACCAGCGTTGGCTTCAGGGCGCGAAGCGTCTCAGTAACCGGCTTCAGGCTCGCGACAAGGAACGCCTCCATCCGTCCCACCGCCAGCGGTGACGGCGGATCTGATTTCGTGAGAAACCTCTCGGTCATGCGAACGCAACCGACGTCCACGCTCTTCACTGTGAGGTCTTTCTTTGTCATGGGATATTCTCCCACAACGAATTCGGTGCTCCCGCCTCCGATGTCGAAGACAAGCGCCGCGCCTCCCTCCCCGACGCGCACGGCGGCTTCGAGGTCGGAGACCGCGCCAAGGAAGCTCAGGCGCGCCTCTTCGTCACCCGCCAGTATGCGAGTCCTGGCGCCGAGCATCTTCTCAACCCGGTCAATGAACTGCTGTCCGTTCCGGCTGTCGCGCAGTACGCTTGTCGCGGCGGCAACCACGCCCACCGGTTCAAGTGGCCGCATCACGTCCACGAAGCCGGATATCGCCGCTATCGTTCGTTCAACCGCTGCGGGAAGGAGATATCGCGATCCGTCCACTCCTTCCCCGAGCCTCGTAATCACCATGCGCCTATCGACGGTCTCCGTGCGAACGCCGTCGCACTCCGCGACGAGCAACCTCGTGGAGTTCGTTCCCAGGTCAAGTGACGCAAGCCGCAGGTGGTCTTTCACACCAATTCCCGTCCTCTCTCGCCAGTAGCTCCTGACACCACCGGCCAATGATCGCCGGTCCCCTGTCACCGCCAACCCGCTCCCCGGGCGGGGAGAGAAAACTCTCCGGACAAGCTGAAAGCCTGTAGGCAAGGTGCGCGTGAAGGCATTTGACAGCGCCGACGCGGCCGCCCGCCGCGCCTTTCTTTCTCACCCTTCCGGCAAGTTCGCCTGAGACAAGGCGCGCGAGGCTTTCCTGGAGTACGCTGAATCTCTCCTCGTCTTGCGCGAAAAGAACCGAGGCCGCCTGGTCAGACTTCAGCCGCGCGGCGATACGCTTGCTTTCCCCCGTGCTCTCAAGCGTTCCAACGCGAGCGGCGGCGTGCGGACATGTAAGCCAGAGAAGTGGCGGCGCCGATCCTCCCTCTCCCTCGAGCGGCAATGTGAGAATAACCGCGGGTCGCCCACGCGGACACCGGCAAGAGATGAGTATCCTCCCCTGGCAACGCCTGCCTATCTGTCGGCAGACGAGATCCTCATCGCGCGCGCCCGGGAGTTCCAGGCCAGGGAACACGGCCCGCGCGAACGGCGGCGCCAACCGCTCGAGGAGGGACGCAGCCTGGCAGGCTCGCTCATTCATAGATCACCGTCAACAGCTCGATGCTCCACTGTCCGCCATCCATCACGAAAGAAGCCTGGGCGCGGCTCCTTCCGCCGGCCTCATACTTTATATATCCGGAAGTTTTCGCCGTGGCGCCGTCAACCGCGTATTCGCTGAACTCATATCCCGCCACGTCGCGGAACAACGGGGCGTTTACTCTCGCGTTCTCCATAAACTCCAAGAGCGAAGTCCTCTCTCGCAAGGCGGCTGGCAGACGCCTGTACGCCGGCGCATACTCACCAAGCCGCAAGCGCTCGAGATATTCCTGGATGACCATACATGGGTTGCCCGCGTCCGGCCGCGCGCGAGCGGCCTGCTGACGCCCGTGGAGAAAGAGGCTCGAAAAATCGTACCGAGGCGCCGCCGGGCGGCAAGAGCTCTCGGATGTGGCCCGGTACACGACCACGCCGGCCGCGAGAGCGATAATAAGCGCGGTGGTGGTTAGAACAACGGCATAGAAGCGCCTGTCATAACAGGTGGGTTCACTCCCAGAAGGAATCGCTATCTCCCTTTTGATCCTTTTCTTTCTTTTTTACGTTCTCCTCGAAGAAGAACGACCCGGGCCCTTCAACCGCCTCTACTGGTGGCGCGGCAGGTGGCTGCTCTTCATCGTCAACAGTTGCGGTGTCGTCTTCTCCGTTGGGAATGTCCACGTACTCCAAAGGCGCTGGTGGCGTTGGCGCTGGTGGCGCGGCCTCGATCGCGGGGATATCATCCGACCATGCGGGCGAGCTTTCCACCTGCTCTTCCGTTCCTTGCCAGGATTCCACGGGCGCTGCCGGCGCGCCCCACTCGCTTGTGGCAGGAGCATCGGCCGGGATCGAAGGCACATCATCGAACGGCCACTCGTGATCTTCAACATCAAGCGACGGAGAAGCATGCGGTGGAATCGAAGGAGGCGCCTCGGCCTCACGCTCGCCACCGGCACTGTCGACAGTGGGAGCGCCCATTAACTCCTGGTACTCGGGTGGCAGCTTGAAATCTTCGGGGTTCACGTTCTCCGGACGAACCTGCTCCGGGATTCCCTCGACATCAAAAGGCTTTTCCTCGGCAGGCGCCTGAAACGGCGGCGGCCCTTCCGCCGGCGCGACATCCCCGGCAAGCGGGGGTGCTTCGATCTCCCACGGAGCAAACTCTCCCGGCATCTGCTCTATTTCTGAAGGCTCGGTTGCGCCAACCGCGGGTGGAGACTCGTACCGCGGCATGTCCGGGACGGACGGCGCCGGTGACATAACATCTGGCGTCTCAAACGTTGACGGCTGGCTGTACGCGGGCGGGGCCTGCTCGTCTGCCGGTGGGGGAGGTGGCGCCTCGTAATCCGGTTGCGGTTGCTCATAAACTATGGGTGGGATCTGCGGCACTGCGTATGCCGGCGGTTGTTCAATGGGTGGCGCCTGCCGTGGAACAGTGTCTGCCGGCGGGGCGCCGGGCATCGTCAATCCTGGAGGCACAGGCGCCCCCGGCACAACCGGGAACTCGCCTTTCCCTAGCCTGGGCTTTCGGGGAGTTTTTTCTTTCTTTGCCTTCGGCGGTTTTTCCCTGGCGGCCTTGACCGGTTTTTCCCTGGGCGCTTTGGGGAGCTTTTCTTTCTTTGCCTTCTTTGCCTTCTTTCCCTGCTCAACCGCATAAACGGGGCGGCCGAACTCGTCGTAGGCAATCAGCGCGCCCTCCGTCGTGTCCGCCGAAACCGGTGGGGCGGGGGCCTGCGGTGGAGCGTATGCCGGTGGTGGAATAGTCGGGCCCGGCGCTTGCGCAACATCCACAGCCTCCGGCGCCAGCCTGTGTTCCTCAGCCATCAGCTCATCGAAGTCCGCGGTAGGCCCGGGCGCGATCGGCCCCGGTGGTATCTCGATTCCTTGAAGGTGTTGTGGCGCAGCTGCGGCTTCGCGTACCTCGAGACCCTGCGGCGCCGGTGGGCCAGGCGCTATAGTGGGCGGCGCCTGAGCAACTTCTGTTTGTGTTGCGGAAGGGGGGGGTGCGATGCCGGGCGTAGGCGCTTCGATCCGCGAGTCCAACAGCTCCGGCCCGCTTCTCTTCTTTTTAGAGTCCTTTTCCGCAGGCATCCGGGGCTCTTTCGCGGGCTTGCGGGCGCGGCGCGGCACCTTTTCAACAGATGCTCCCATAGACGCTGCTATGCGCGCTACCCTGGCTTCATGGCAGGTCGGGCAACCCGCGGCATCGTCGCTTTCCTCGATGCACATCGGGCAGATGCCCTTGCCACACTCGATACATTTGCCGATCGTCTCCTGACCTGGATGCCGCTCACAATCCATTTGATTCACTCCTTTATGCGAACCATGGACACATGCCGTTCAATCAAACAAGCTCACCAGATATTATAACGCTATAGCCATATACTGTCCCGAAAACAACTCCGTTCAGCTATGCGTGAGAAAACGCATAATGGGGTCAAACCAAAATATGCGTTTTATGGGCGCTCCCATCATTTATCTGTTACAAAACGCATATTTTGGTTTGACCCCATTATGCATAAGGTTTCATCGGCGCGCTTACTGTCCACTAACCTGTCGTGAAGCGTTGCAGTGAAGTCTCCACCGGATGCTCTCCCACGCCTCGTCCATTGACTGAAGCGCCTTCAATCTATACTCGACCTCGGGCGCATTAGCGTTTGTTGTAACAAGATAAAGTATCTCGCCGGGCTTCACCAGGCGTCCTTTCCTGGCTTCTTTTTCAATGTAATCGAGCGAACGAGCATCGCTAACCTCGCGATCGAGCGATCCTGTGATCTGCTTCTGCCTGGCAAGCTCTTTCTCCATGGATTTCAGGCGGCCTGTAGCCTCGAGATTACGCGCAACCGGAGATATCACAACCCCTATGCATATCACTAACAGAAATATTAGACCAACGACCCTTGGAGATATCCCCCTCCGCCATCTGCCGCGATCGTGACCGGTTTTCTTTTTCGCGCTTTGTTTTTTTTTCATCTTAAACGCGGCCGCTGCTCCGTCCACTAA
>PHEX01000070.1 GCA_002843005.1 Candidatus Anoxymicrobium japonicum
AGGGGGGTTCTGCCCCAACCCTCTCCCACCCCACGCGCTTCGCCCGCGGTGACCCCGGGGCGAGGGGGCGCAGAGGAAACCCTCTCCCGCAGGGGGAGAGGGAGCTCTTGAGCCGCGTCTCTAAAGGCGCGGTTCCGTCTGGCGGCCTTGTCAGGTCGCCCTCAAACGCGCCGCAGCATACGTGTTATCGAACAAACAGAGAGGACTTGAATGAGACCGACCTGGGATCAGTACTTTTTGAGCATAGCAAGGGTGGTAGCGGGTCGAGCGACCTGCCTTCGCAGGGAGGTTGGAGCGATTATAGTAAAGGACAAGCGTATCCTCGCCACGGGCTACAATGGCGCTCCAAAGGGGATCGCCCACTGTCTCGATACCGGTTGCCTGCGCAATGAGTCAGGCGCCAAATCGGGCACGACCCACGAGCTGTGCCGTGGCCTGCACGCGGAGCAGAACGCGATACTACAGGCCGCGCTCCACGGCGTATCGATTGACGGAGGCGTGATCTACTGCACGCACCAGCCGTGCGTGCTCTGCACCAAAATGCTCATCAACGCTGGACTCCAGGCGATATACTACCTCGAGCCTTACCCGGATCTGCTTGCGGGCAAGCTGCTGAAGGAGGCCGGGATCGCCGTGGAGAAAATGGATCTGGCGCGGGAGAGCGGCAGTTGACATGAGACTGTATTTTATTGCCTTCGCGTCAACGCTCATTAGTGTGCTGGCCCTCACCCCTCTGGTTCGCCGGCTGGCCGCGCGCCTTGGCGCCGTCGATGTTCCCGAGGATCGCAAGGTTCACGAAACAGAAACGCCTACTCTCGGCGGTATAGCTATCTACTCGAGCATGATGATCGGCGCGGCCGTCTATCTGATATTCGGATACAGCAGGGTATTGCGTGGGGATCTCGCGGGCATTCTGCTTGGGGCGACCGTCATAGTGATTTTCGGAGCGATAGACGACATCCGCGGGCTCTCGCCGCTGTCGAAGCTGTTCGGCCAGATTCTCGGCGCCGGGGTACTCGTCATCATGGGTGTGCAAATCCAGAACATCAACATTCCCGGGGTAGCCGTGTTTTCGTTGTCACCGGAGTTGTCAGTGATCATCTCGCTCATATGGGTTGTCGCGTTCATTAACATCATAAACCTGATCGATGGCCTTGACGGCCTGGCCGCCGGGATTACCTGCATTATTTCATTTTCGATGTTCTACTACGTGACGCAAACAGGAGTGGGCGCCACATTTGTGGATGCCGCGCTCATCTCGATATTGTTGGCGGGCGCGACGTTGGGTTTTCTCCGTTATAACTTCAACCCGGCGAACGTGTTCATGGGGGACTCCGGCAGCATGCTCCTGGGCTATATGCTGGGCGCCGTCACTATTCAGGGCGTGCTCAAGAGTATCGCCGCCGTGGCTTTGATAATACCGGTGGTGGCGCTCGCGTTGCCGATTGCCGACACGGGCATGGCTATTATGAGGCGTTTTAGAAAGGGAAAGCCGATCACGCACGCCGACAAGGAGCATATCCATCACAAGTTGCTGAACATGGGCCACAGCCAGCGGCAGGCGGTGCTTCTTCTCTACTTCTGGACGGCCCTTCTTTGCGGAACCAGCCTCGCGCTGAAGTTCATGACCAACAACAAGATGATGTGGATCGCACTGGGGCTCGTGGTCGGTGTGTTCGCCCTGACCGCGATACCGCGAATCGTGAGGGGGAACGGCACGGGAGGAAAGCATCGCGCAACCTCAGAAGCGAAGGGCCCGAGACGCGGGGCGCGACGCGGCCCTGGACGCACAGGAGGAACAAAGTGAACCAGGCGAATGACGTTATTGAATGGAAAAGCGAAATCCAGGTCGATGAGCTGTACGACAGATACAGCAAATCACTGGCACAATCTCTGTCAGTAGCCGGCGGGGGCGTAATCCCGGTTTGCCTCATCATCTCGGCTGTGTTCGCTGGGTGGCGCGGATTTACCGGCGCGTTCGTTGGTGGCACAGTGGCGTCGCTGTACACCATTGTGGCTATCGCGTGTTTGAAGTGGGCGCTCTCAAAGCCCATGAGTGTCATGCTGGTCATCTTGATGGCGACGATGTGGGGCAGGTTGATTGCTGTTGGCGCCGCTCTGTACGGGCTTTCCCGCATCCCGGCGCTGAACGGTTATGCGCTTATCTTCTGCTTCCTGGCGCTTTTTCTTGCGTATACCATTCTTGAAACGGTTCTTGCCTGGCGCATCTTTGGCGCCATGTTCAAGAAAGAGCGACATGAAACCGGCTTAAAGGAATAGAAGACGGTTGTGATAAACTTTTGTTCGTGAAAACGCCTATAAGGGGGGACTGAAGATGGCTATCAAAAAGGTATTTGTGGTTGGAGCGGGACTGATGGGTGGAGGTATCACACAGGTCGCGGCGACCGCCGGTTATGAGGTCACAATGCGTGACATGACCGATGAGATTCTCGAGAAGTCTGTCAAGACAATCGAATGGTCTGTTGGCAAGTTCGCGAGCAAGGGCAAGATAACGGAAGAGCAGGCCAAAGCGGCCATTTCCAACATCAAGACCACTACGGAACTGGCCGACGCCGCTGACGCCGATCTCGTGATAGAGGCCGTCTTCGAGAAGCTGGAGCTCAAGCAGGAGATTTTCAAGGCGCTTGATGAAATCTGCAAGCCCGAGTGCGTCCTCGCGTCCAACACGTCCGCGATATCCATCACAAGCATCGCCTCGGCCACCTCCAGGCCAGAGCTGGTTGTCGGCACGCATTTCTTCAGCCCGGTTCCGATGATGCGCCTCTGCGAGCTCGTTCGCGGCCTCGAGACTTCCGATGCCGCTCTTGGCGCGTGCGAGGAGTTCGCGAAGTCGATTGGCAAAGAGACTGTTGTCGTCAACAAGGACGTCGCGGGCTTTGTGGCGAATCGCGTTGGACTCGCGATGTCGTCGGTAGCCGTCAGTCTTGTGGCGGCGGGGGTCGCGACTCCACAGGACGTGGACAAGACAATGAGGCTCGGCTTCGGTCACGCGATGGGACCGTGCGAGACCGCGGATCTCACCGGGATAGACGTTCTCATGAACGCGATGAAATCTATCTACAACGAGACAAAGGATGAGCGCTACTGGCCACCGGAACTGCTGCAGCGCATGGCCGCGGCGGGCTTGCTGGGCCGCAAGACAAAGAAAGGTTTCTACGATTACAACTCCGGCCAGCAGGAGGCTTACTGGAAGCTTTAGGTTTCACCTGCGGACACTCGGCAAGGAACAACGGTTGAACGTGTTTGGAATCAGGACTCGAGGAGGAGCGCGAAGTGAGTAATGTGAAATTCGAGGGCGTATACGTTCCAAATATAACCCCGTTCAAAGATGGCGCCGTCGACGTAGCCAGTTTGCGCGGGCTAATCGATTATCTCATCGAGGGTGGGGTGAACGGCCTCACGCCATGCGGCACTACCGGCGAGAGCACTACGCTGTCGCATGAAGAGCACATCGACGTGATACGGATAACGGTTGAGCAGGCCGCCGGACGCGTCCCGATCATGGCGGGCATCGGCACCAATGACACGCGCGAGACGTTGAGCATCCTGGAGCGGGCGGAGGAGATCGATCTGCAGGGTTATCTGGTTGTGTGTCCCTACTACAATCGCCCAAACCAGGAAGGCATCCTTGAGCACTTCCGGGCTGTGTCCGAGAGGACGAATCGCCCTGTTGTTCTCTATAACATACCGATGCGAACCGGTCGAAATATGGAGGTCGGCACTATTGTCGAGCTATCGAGAATCCCCAATATAGCGGGGATCAAGGACGCGTCCGGGGATATCGACCAGGTTATGAATATCATAACCAGAACAGAAAACTTCAGCGTTCTGTCCGGAGAGGACCACCTGCTCTTCCCGATATGCTGTCTGGGCGGACACGGCGGCGTCATGGCCAGCGCGCACGTGCTGCCGGGTGAGTTTACGGCCATCATCGACGCCGTCAAGAGCGGCGACATTGTCGAGGCCCGCCGTTTGCACTATCGCATGCTGCCACTGGTGAGGATGATGTTCAAGGAGCCAAACCCCGCGCTGGCGAAAGCCGCGATGAAGTTAATGGGAATCATCGATTCCGACGAGATGAGGCTTCCACTGCTACCAGTGTCCCCCGCGTGCAGGGAAGACATGGCGGGTGTCCTCCACGGGTTGAAGTTGCTTTGATCGCTGGACAAGCCGCGCCGTTTCGTGAGAGGTCTTTGAAGTAAGCCGAATGGACGATGCCAGCAATATTCATGATCCCGAGATAGACGATGAAGTGGCGCCGCGCCATCGCCGCGCCATCGCTATCGGAATCGCTGTCGCCCTTGTCATAGTGGCGTTCATCATCAGCCCCTGGGGCCCTTTCAAAGGCGTGTTTTACGCCACTAAAAAGACATCGAAGAAAGCGGTGGCGAAAACCAGCGACGCTCGCGTGGCAACGGGCAGGCACAACAGGAACAAGCGAGAATCGACCGCTCCCGCCGCCCCGATCCACGTCGAGAAGAAGTCGGACGCCACTCCCCCCGCGGTCGCTATCGTCGTTGACGATGTAGGCAATGGTGTGGACAAACTGCCTTTGTGGATCGCGATTGACGCGCCACTTAGCTTTGCCGTTCTGCCAGCCCCGCCACTTTCCGCGCAACTGGCCGAGCAACTTTACATGAGCGGCTACGTGATCATGATGCACGTGCCGACAGACAACGCGCCGCCGAACTCATTTTCCGGCACAGGGCAGCTCGCGACAGGAATGGATCGGGCGACAGTATTCGCTACGCTCGACTCCAACTTCGCGACCGTGCCCCACGCGACTGGCATGAACAATCACCAGGGCGGGCGTGGCTGCGATCAGTTGGACTTGATGACTTTTGAGGTCGAATGGGCGAAGTCGAAGGGTCTCTTTGTGGTGGACAGTAGCAGTTCGGCCGACAGTAAAGTCTCGCAGGCCTGCCTCGCTCTTGGCTTGCCCAGGAGGGAGAACGAGGTCTTCATTGATCACCAGAACGAGCCGGAGTACATCCGTGGCGCGATGCGCAACCTCGCGAATCTCGCCCGGCAGAACGGATGCGCGATAGGCATCTGCCACTGGCATCGCCCGAACACGGCTGCCGTCGTCGGCGAGATGATTCAAACGCTAAAGGCGGAGGGAATCCACTTCGCCTTTGTTTCAAACACCCCCCCCTGACAAGTGGCGCCAGGTGGATTCCCCCCTGATAAGGGGGGTCAGGGGGGTTCTCCCCTGGTGAGCGAGGTGGATGAGAAAAGTGGATGAGTGATTGACGCCTGGAAGAGGGGAAGAGCCAAAGTGAAAGAGGCGGCTTACTACGAGAAGATCGGTAACGGGAACGCGCGTTGCCATCTGTGCCCCCGCGAGTGCGTGATCACTCCCGGCAAGAGAGGTTTCTGCCGCGTGCGCTCGAATGTCGATGGTACGCTCTACTCCGATATCTATGAGCGCGTGCTCGCTGTCAACCTTGACCCCATTGAAAAGAAGCCCCTGTATCATTTCTACCCGGGGAGTTCTATCTTTTCGATAGGCACGAGGGGGTGCAACCAGCGCTGCGACTTCTGTCAGAACTGGGAGATGATAGAGACGGACTCCCCCGGCACCTGCATAACCGCGGATGAGGTCGCGGGCATGGCCGCGCGCGGCGGATCAATCGGTGTCGCTTACACTTACAACGAGCCGTCTATATGGTTCGAGTTTGTCCTCGAGTGCGCGGCGAGAGTTCACGACCGCGGCCTCAAGAACGTTCTTGTCACCAACGGATTGATCAACCTGGAACCGCTCGAGGAGTTACTGCCCTTCGTCGACGCGATGAACATAGACGTCAAGTCGATGGATCCTGAGTTCTACCACGATATTTGCAAGTCGAAGCTTGAGCCGGTTCTCGAGACCGTTCGCCGCGTAAGACGAGATTGCCACATCGAGATAACGAACCTCCTTATACCTACGCTGAACGACTCCGACGAGCAGATCGAGGAGATTGTCGATTTTGTCGCCGAGTTGGGCCGCGACACACCACTGCACTTCTCCGCTTATCATCCCTGCTACAAGATGACCGTAGAGGCAACGCCGTTGGAAACGCTTCAGAGGGCGTTTGACCTTGCCGGGCGAAAACTCGACTTCGTGTACCTCGGAAACGCGCGCGCCCGTGGCACGGGCGATAGCCGTTGCTCCGCCTGTGGCAAGAATGTCGTCGAGCGAGACGGGTATTTGACGCGCGTCACGGGTCTCCACGGGAACAAGTGCGCGTGGTGTGGTAACGATTTACCGTTTGTAGTATAGTCCTGGTATTCCACCCGTGACTGGAAGGAGGCTTTGATGAAGACGTGTCTATGTGATAGCGCAAAAGAGCAGCCTGATGATCCGTGTAAGCAAGATTCCAAAAAAGACGCCAAAAAGATTGCCGTGCGCATGGTCGCCTGTTTCCTCATGATCCTCATGAGATACATTGGCCGCAGGATACTCAAGAGACGTAAACTCGCCCGCGCGCGCAAAAAAAACGAGCGCAAGATGAACAGGCTCGTTGGCGAGAGCGTCGATGCGCCGCTCGAGATTTCGAAAGAGAATAAGGAGGCCGCCCCCGGCCGCGGGCGCAAGAAGAAGATGTCTGGCGCGGCGAAGAAGAAAACCGACAAAAAGAAACACAAGCTGATCTGGGCCGTGGTCACTGTCATCGCTGTTGCTCTCGCGGTAAAGGTGGCCGCGAACAAATAGTCCACGCGTCGCGCGCTGACATGCAAGAAAGTAGAAAGAGTTGGAAATAGAAGTAGAGGAAAAAGAGGGGTACCACGTAGTTGCCCCGGTCGGAGAGCTCGACGTATATACGATTCCGTTGTTCAGGAAGGTTGTCCTCAAGCTCGAGGGTGAGCGCGCTCGAGACTTGATCCTCGACTTGACCCGTGTAACTTTCATCGATTCGAGCGGCCTCGGCAGCTTGATAGAAACATACCAGAAGGTCAAGGCGGTCGATGGCGAACTCGCGTACGTTATTGACAACCCACGGGTACTCAAGATTCTGAGCCTGGTTAACCTGGACAAAGTTTTTCGCGTCTTTTCAAACCTCGGTCAGGCTCTGCAGGATGTTGGTGTGACAGGCGGATACGTTGACGAAGAGTTTTTCTCAGACCTCACCTGATAGCGCCAGGCGGCTGGTAGTAGATCTTCCCTGCAGCAAGAAATCACTTGCAAGAGCGCGCCACAAGATCGTGATGTTCGCGTCTGAACACGGGTTCGGAGCGGAGGCCCAGGATATTGCCCTTGCCGCGCAGGAAGCCCTCAAGAACATAATTCAATATGCCCACCCCGCGGATAACAACATGCATTTCGAGTGTACGGTTGCCGGGGAGAACTTCACTATTGACGTGATAGACCAGGGCTCAGGTTTCGACGTCACGATTCTCGAGAAAGATCACGCCACTCCCATGTCTCTGCACGGGCGCGGCATCAAGCTCATCCGTGGACTCATGGACAGCGTCCGGATCACGAGCGATAGTGAGGGCACCGTGGTCCACATGCAAAAGAAACGTTCTCTTCCATAGCATTTAACTTTGGATGCTAGTCGGTCACCTACGGATTCTTGTGAGAACCAAAAAATATTAGACCCGATCCTTACCTTCTGCTATCATTTTCTCAGTTCGACGGGGGAGTGCCCGAGTGGTTAAAGGGGGCGGACTGTAAATCCGTTGGCGTAGCCTACGCAGGTTCAAATCCTGCCTCCCCCACCAGCGAGATGTTTAACGGGCAGATTGTTTGTGTGCGCATGTCTGGCCTTAAGGCGGACAGGCTGCAAGATTTCGTTGGCGCAGCCCCCACCACCGGCTAAGATGTTTTGGAAAACGCAACACAGGGGCCTGACCCCTATGTTGCGTATTTGAGAACGTGGAGCGAATCTGTTAACCTGTTATGGAGCCGTGGCGCGGGTATCCGAGCCACGGCCTAATAAACGGTTGAGCCCGGTTAGCTCAGTCGGTAGAGCACGTGCATGGTAAGCACGAGGTCGTCAGTTCGAATCTGACACCGGGCTCCACGCGTTGCGTTCCCCACAGCAGGGGTTTATTTTATTAGTGGGAATACGCAGGCGGTGTAGCTCAGTTGGTAAGAGCGCACGGTTCATACCCGTGAGGTCACTGGTTCGAGTCCAGTCACCGCTACCAGCTTTGGGAGGCAGAGCCGTTGTCGGCCAAAGGACAGTAAGGAAGGAAGGAGGCGCCATGGCCAAGGAAAAGTTTGAGAGAACCAAGCCGCACGTGAACGTCGGCACCATAGGGCATGTGGATC
>PHEX01000071.1 GCA_002843005.1 Candidatus Anoxymicrobium japonicum
ACACGCTCATAGAGATACTATCAAGGGCGGCGTGAATGAGCTATTCTCGGGGGGTGCATTGTGAAAGATAATTAGGCGGGGACTGCGAAAGTCCACAAATAATCGGCACGAAAAAACCCGTTGCGTTATCCCCCAAATGGATGAATTGTGGATATCCGCCATGCTCAAGGAAAAGCAGGCGTCTCATTCGTGTATGCGCGGGTTATTTCGCGGGTTAGTTGGACTGAAAGTAGGCGTTTACGCCGGCTACTATCTGCGAGGCAACCTGATCCTGGCCGGTCGGGTTGTTTCGAACAGAATCCACCTTGTTCTCGATGCATATCACTGGAACCCTCGAGAGCACGCTCCCTATCAGGCATGTCGGATGTCCCGGCGGGGTTGTATTGCCACGGCTGGTTCCGCCGGTGTCGTCTTTAACGGATAGACCCAGACTCGCGGCAACCGCCCTTGCGAGGGAGTCGCTCGCGCTCGCGACATTCGGATCCACAACTGTGACCCTCGACGGATCGGACACAGGGCATCGCGCCGCGTTGGGCGGTGGCCGCATTACCCCGGTGAACCCGGTGTTGTCGTAATGAAGCCGTACCATAATGGCGCACGTGTTGCCAATGTCAGCGCGTGTTCTCAAGGAAACGGAAGCATCAGCACTGTCCTTGGTCAACCGTACCGAGTACCCCGCCTGCTCCAGGGCGGCCTTCGCCTTCAAGGCCAGATCCCACATCGCCTGTATCTCGCCCGTGGCGCCTCCATTGTCGCCAACGTTCAGGCCGGTGGCGGGATCCGTCTCGTTGCCGGAGTGTCTCGAGTGCCCGGGATCCAGGCACACCGAGCGTCCATTCCCGCTGGTTTGCGGTGGCGGCGCACTGTCAACTGTAGGCGCAGGCGCTGGCGGGGCCTGGTCTGGATTCGCGCCGGACGACTTTTTCTCGAGATCCCTGACGAACTCTGGTGACTCGTGGAGCCCGGCAAGGCGGACGGTAACCAATTCCTTGGCCTCGACGCCGGCGCCCGACTTGGGATTCTGGATTTCAACCTTCAACTTGAGACAGTTTCCGCTACTATCCTGCATGGGATCAATCTCAATAAAGAGGCCCAGCGCTTCGACTTTCTTCTTCGCGTCCTCGTATTTCATGCCAACCAATCTGGGAACCGTGAGCCCGCCGCTCCTCATTGAGATCATCGCAACCAGGCCAGCCACAAGGCCGCCCATCACGAGTATCCCCGCAACCATCAGTATGGTGTTACGAACGTGGCGAACTTTTTTCCTTCGCTCGGCCTTGAGCGAACTCCGGCAAAGCTCGGCGCCTTTTCCACTGAAAAACTCGTTCGTTATCTCAATCACCTCGTTCGTATTACCCGTACTGTTGTAGAATTATAAGCGCGCTGGTCTTATCCCTTCAAAAAAACAGCCAGGTATATTCAGGAAACCGGGTACCAGACAGGTTTTTTCAGGAGAAGAAAATGAACGAACAAACAACAAGAGAAGATGGACTTGCCTGCGGGATCGCCACCAGGGCTGGCGCGAGCGGTGACGCCGAGGGCGCCTGCGCTTTATGCGATTACACGTCTCGAGCATCCAGGGGTTACCTGTGCTTCATGGCAGTCGCGGACGGATTCGGCGGGGCGGGGCGTGGGGACGTCGCAAGCCGTCTCGCGGTGGATACGCTTCAAGACTCACTCGACCC
The DNA here is from genome assembly GCA_002843005.1 of Candidatus Anoxymicrobium japonicum. NCBI lineage: Bacteria > Bacillati > Actinomycetota > Candidatus Geothermincolia > Candidatus Geothermincolales > Candidatus Anoxymicrobiaceae > Candidatus Anoxymicrobium > Candidatus Anoxymicrobium japonicum. Next base: position 1,686 of record PHEX01000071.1, read on the forward strand.
GAACCACTTCGAGAATCAGGAGGAGTTCCGCGGCGCCGTGAAAGAGCGCCTGCTCGATGCAATGTCCTCGACAAACCGTAATATCATTGAGACCGGCAAGTCTCATGAGAGAACAGGACTTGGAACCACGATCACTTGCGCGGTAACGGACAGCGAAAACGCGTTCATTGCGCATGCGGGCAACGCCAGGGCGTGCCTGCTGACTTCCCGCGGCCTCCGTCAGATCACAAGCGACCACGTCGAGCCGGTCGGCGAAAGAAAGAAACGGCTAACCCGCGCTCTCGGCGTGACGCCGGAAGTCGAACCAGACGTCCTGCGCGTTCCCTTGCTACCCGGCGAGACGCTTTTTATATGCAGCCACGGCCTCTACTCCGCCCTGAGTGTCGAAGAACTCGCATGCGCGCTCAGCAAGGCTACCGACCTGCAGAACACATGTGAAGGACTTGTCGACACCGCTTTTGCGCGAGGCGCGACAAGCGACGCGTCCCTGGTGGCATGGCGGGTTCCCGGCGCGCGGGAAAGCGACACCGGGGCAGTTGAGCGTTCTGCCACCGCGGTAAAGGTTCCCGCGAAAAAGCGCAGGCGCTTTGTGGTTGCTTTCATCGTTTTCTTAGCTATAGCCGCGTGCGTCGGCGCGGGATGGGGCGCCAGGGAGATGTGGTTCAAAAACAAGACCGCCGGGAACAAAGCCGCGAACAGCGCGCCGGAGCGAAGTTCCATTGCGAGGTTCAAGCAAGGAGACTCCGCGCTCGTGAACAGTATGGGACGGCCTGATGCGTGCTATCTCATGGATTACCCTGGTGGGGAAAAGCAGACGAAACTATACGATGACTGGAATGTCAATGTCCTCTCAACCCGTTACGCGAAAGGCGAGCAGTGGTGCAGAGTCGAGGTCGTCGGAGGCGTCCCTCCGGCAACCGGCAAGAGGGGTTACGTACAGGAATCCTTTCTCGTCCGCGCCACTCAGCCGTAACCACGGCAATACGGAAAACCGCGCCTCGGAACAATGCGATGCGACACAGTGTCTATGGGACAGGAACCTTACTCGCCGCGGCCATTTTCCTGCAGGCAGCCTCGTCGAGACCAAGCAGGTAATCTTTGACAACATCGACCGTTTCCGCCACCAGATTCACAAACACGTGGTTCATCGCGTCCCCTGAACTGTGGATAGAGTTGTCGGACTTGCCCCCGGACGCCATGCGCTCGAGCCAAACGGCCGGAATGCCGATCTCGCCAAACGGCTCGTGATCGCTTTTGTTTCCCTGCAGGCGAGTGCCGTTTAACCCTTTGCTTTTCGTGTATTGAACCAGTGCGTCCGCCAGCGGCGCGCTTCGAGAGCCCCAATCTCTAAAAGTCATCTCCGGGCCAACCCCGATTGTGTCTATCGACAGAACCCCCAGAATCTTCGCGCGCTCGACAGGCGGCTGAGTTCCCAGGTAGTAACGTGACCCGTGGCGGGCAGTGCCTGCCGAGTTTTCCTCCTCGGCGCCAAAGATGAGGAACCGAACCTCGGGAAAGTGCCTGGTTCCTTTGATGGTTCGCGCCAGCTCGAGGACGGCGGCGCATCCCGAGGCGTTGTCGTTGGCGCCGGGGGCGCCCGACTTCGAGTCCATGTGCGCGCAGATAAAAAACGTGAATTCGCTCGTGCCGCCCGGATCCGCCGTAACAAGGTTCGTGGATGTCTGACCGCCAGAGAGAGCAAACTGATCCATGCCGACTTTGTAACCCGCCTTCTCGAACTCCGTGACCAGGAAGCTGGCCGCCTGCTTCTCTTGTGCTTTCCCCTCGGGGCGGGGTCCGATGTTACTGCTCAAGTAGCTCATTATCTGGCGTATCCGTTCGACGTCGGTTGACGCCGGGGCATTATACTTTCTGGACTCGGCTTTCTTATGGGCTGTCGCCACCGGCTTCTTTGGCGCCCTCAACTTCGCCTGGGCAAAGTACCCTCCGGCGACCCCGATTACGAGCCCCAGAACAAGCGTCAATATAAGCCAAATATTTCCTCTACGATTCATAATATGGAACTTTACAACCACTGTAGCCGGTTTGTACAGTCGCTTAACTTTGGGGTCAGTCCCACATGGCGCGCGGACGCGCCACCACCTAAGATGAAAATGTCTCAGGGTAGCACAGACATTCCTGTCTGTGATGCGACACACCCCCACCTTAATCCTCCCGCCGTCAGAGGGGGAGGAGATCAGAAGTGTTTATTTTCGGAGCAGGGTGTCGTCCAATAGAAGCGACACAAGCCCTCTGCGACAGAACGAGGCGAGCAGCAGTACGGCCGCGATCCTCCAGAGCTCGGACATCGACCATGCCCCCTCACGGAAGAACCGGTGGTAGGCGTCGTGCGCCCTCGCACGCAGGGGTTCGGCCACTTGATAGACACGTGTAATGGTTCTTCTGCCGGGAACCAGCGCCCAGGCCGAGGAGATGCGCAAGAATATCTCGCGAGACGGCGCCGTGAACATAAAGCCAAACGAGGAGAGTATTCCTTTCCAGTTTTCGATGCCGTTCATGCGCGTCCCCTCCTTCCCTTTCTTCTCTGAATTTCAGCCCTGAGCGTAGCGATGTCCCTTTCCGCCCGCTTATCGAGTTCGGCCTTCTGCTTCCTGTAGCGCTCGATGCCGGTCTTTACCACGGGGACGTCTTCCGGTCTCAAGGTCAACAGCTTCGGCTTTCCCCTTGCCCAGTAGGAGAGCGCCTGGGTCTCGTGGGGATCACCGTCCACGCAGCGGCAGTTCTCCTTGCCGCACTTGCGGCGCATAGTGTAGAGCGAGCCCCGCAGAACCATGTCTTCCTTCTTTTTCCTCTCTTTCTCAACCACAGTCTCCACCTCCATCTGTCCTATCTGCATTCCTTACAACATACAGAATCTTTCGACAGAAAGATCATGAAGACCTTTGAGATTGGAGTTGTTACTTATCGACTATTAGCGGTTACCGGGAGATGGGCGCGGGTGGTATGATTGGAGATGAAAAGTGCGAAAGTTCACCGTCAGCGACTTTAAAAAAAAGACCTGACCCCAAAGTTAAATCGGGAGATGTGATGGATAACGATTTTAACGCGCTCGAGGTTCTTTGTGGGTGTGGCGCTTTAAAGAAAGGGCATTTCAGGCTTTCTTCCGGCCTCCACAGCGATACCTATGTCCAGTGCTCGACGATGTTGAAGAATCCCGCGCTGGCGCTGTTGACCGGCCGGGCCATTGCCGAAGCGGTTGGAGAGCCGGTAGATGTGGTTCTGAGCCCCGCGCTTGGCGCCGTGGTTATCGGATTCGCTACCGCCACGGCGTTCGCGTGCGAATCGATTTTTGCGGAGAGAGTGGCTGGCTCGATGGTCCTGCGCAGGGGTTTCCGAATAGCGCCCGGCGCGCGGGTATTGCTCGTCGAGGATGTTATTACAACCGGTGGATCTATCCTTGAACTTGCCCGACTCGTCGAAGACGCGGCAGGGAGTGTCGTCGCGCTTGCATGCATAGTTCAACGCGGGGATTTCGATGCGGGCGGCAGAAAGATTGTGGCACTCTCACGCGTTTCAGCCGAATCGTACATCGCTGACGAATGCCCACTGTGTGCGCAAGGTGTCAAGATCGATTCCCCTGGCAGCCGGCGTATACGGGTAGAATGAGAAAAATGAGTGAAAAGGGAAAGCCATTTGTAGTTTCCGGACCTTCCGGTGCCGGAAAGACAACGGTAATAAAGAAGGCTCTGGAAGTGGCGCCGGTACATCTGTCTATATCGGCTACAACCAGGCGAAAGAGGCGCGGCGAAGTCAGTGGTGTCGATTATGTGTTCATGTCCGAGGATGAGTTCAAGCGCCTGGTTGACGACGGCGCGTTTTTCGAGTGGGCGGAGGTTTACGGAAACTTCTACGGCACGTTGAAGAGTCAGGTGGAGAGTGTGCTGGAGCGGGGCGAGGATGTGCTACTGGAGCTGGACGTCGTCGGCGCGCTCACAGTCAAGCGCAAAGCGCCGGAAGCGCGTCTGATTTTCATCATGCCCTCCCGAGAGGAACTCTTGACAGATAGGTTGGAGGGCAGAGAGACAGACAACAAAAACGAGATAAGCGCGAGATTGAAAGTAGCTCCCCGGGAGCTTGAAGTGGGAGTGCGTGATTTTGATGACATAATAGTCAACGACAACCTCGACGAGGCTGTCCTGAAACTTGTGATGATTCTAAGAGAGGAGAAGGTCTGAATGGAAGAAAAAATGACGATGGTCAATCCGAAAATCGAGACTCTGCTCGAACACTCCGAAAACAAGTTTACGCTTGTGATCGAGGCCTCCAAGCGCGCGAGACAGATCACGAACTTCCAGAAGCGTCTTGGACAGGGAGTTGGTGGAGTTGCTCCGATGAAACTTGAGGATATCTCCAGGAAGCCACTTTCCATAGCGCTCGAGGAGATCGCGGAAGGCAAGATCGAGTGCGACCGTCCGGCGGAATACGAGGATGGCGAGGAAGAGTAGCCATGGCGGAGCTCGCGGGAAGGAAGGTGCTTCTGGGGGTAACCGGAGGCATAGCCGTCTACAAAGCAGCTGAGCTGGCGCGCATGCTGGCGCGCGCGGGCGCCGACGTGAAAGTCATCATGACCGGGGCCGGGCAGCAGTTTGTGTCCCCCCTGACGTTCCGCACGCTTACGGGGAACCCCGTGGCTACAACCATGTGGTCCGATCCGGGCTCGCCGTTTCCACATATATCGCTCAGTGACGAGGCTGATCTCATTGTTGTGGCGCCTGCCACCGCTAACATTGTGGCGAAAATGGCGAACGGCATCGCGGACGACTTGCTTTCGACGACAGTGCTCGCCGCCCGGGGCACTATCGTAGTCGCGCCGGCGATGAACACGCGGATGTACTTGAATCAGGCTACACAGAGCAATCTCGAGCGAATCCGTGAGATGGGCGTGATAGTAGTTGATCCTGGCGAGGGTGGTCTCGCGTGCGGGACCGAAGGCATCGGTCGCATGGCAGAGCCCGCGGAGATCATGGAAGTCGTCGAGCGCGAGTTGGCGGTTGTCCGCGATCTTGACGGCAGGCGCGTACTGGTGACCGCTGGTCCTACCCGTGAGCATATTGATCCGGTGAGGTTTTTCTCAAATCCGTCTACGGGCCGCATGGGTTACACGATTGCCAGGCAGGCAGCGCGAAGGGGCGCTGATGTCATACTGATTTCGGGGCCGGTGGAGCTGTCATGCCAGGCTGACATCGAACTCGTCAAGGTCGTTTCCGCGTCGGAAATGTTGAACGCGGTGCTCGATAACTTCGACTCGGTTGATGTGTTGGTGATGGCCGCGGCTGTCGCCGATTTTACATCCACAGAGGTCGCTGGTAAGAAGTTGAAGAAAAATAGTGGCGTGCCTGACATCAAGCTCGAGCCGACAACGGACATACTCGGTGAAGTCGCGCTCCGCAAGAACGGGCGCGTAGTCGTTGGCTTTGCCGCTGAGACTGATCAGGTCATCATGAACGCGAAAAAAAAGTTAAAGGAAAAGAACCTTGACCTTATCGTAGCGAATAAGGTTGGCGAGTTCGGGACAGGGTTTGGCTCGATGACCGACATGGCAGTCGTGATTGGCGACGCGGATACCGGAGCGGAACTGAAAATGATGTCAAAGATCGAACTTGCCGACGTGCTGCTTGACCGCATAAGAGACCTGTTGAAGTAATGCGCAAATCGGTGCCACTGAAGGAGCGATCCTCCATGGCGCACGGACGCGCCACCACCGTCCGTGCCCCCTTTCCCCCTGGGAGAGGGTTGGGGTGAGGGGTATAGTGGTAACCTGAACGGGGTTTATTTTTGGAGCAGTTGAAAGAAAATCAAGTAGGGGTTCACAAAAGCCGAAAACTCTACAGAGTGGCTCGACAGGGACGGGCGTGATGAAAAAAAAGTGCGTGTCGGGAATAGTGCAGAATATCTCGACCAATCCGTTTGCAACGTTCTCGAGGAGAAACTCACGCAATTTGAAGGTTTTCAGTTTTGATATATCTTTCGACCTTGTGGACAACAGTGGCAAGGTGAGGCACGTCTGGTTCAAGCGATCTTTTCGATTTCCACCGAAGCTCGAGGACGGCGACTATATTGAGATTGTCGGTCGTCGGGGATATTTAATAGGCTTGTTGGGGAAGAAGAACTTTTACGCCATGCGCATAATCGACAGAAAGCGCAATAGAGAGTACACTCCGTGGCGCAACATCCTTACACGCAGCTTGCAGGAGAAGAACAGTCAAGTGACCGATTGAGAGCCACACCCGTCGGAGTGGCGGAATTTGGTAGACGCGCAAGGTTGAGGGCCTTGTGGGACGTAGTCCCATGGGGGTTCGAGTCCCCCCTCCGACACCACGCTTAATGAGCTTCGCGAATGCTTCACGATATCGGAGGGGAGACTCGAACAGGGGGGTCTTTGTGTCTTCGTGGGGGGAA
>PHEX01000072.1 GCA_002843005.1 Candidatus Anoxymicrobium japonicum
ATCAATGCCTTTCAACTGAGCGCAAAGGCAGCGGTGGCTATCCGGGCAAGCTACGGAACGTCCGACGCGGTAGAACTCATCGAGCAAGCACGAGACCGCTAAAGATATTCTGAAAGCTACTGCACACCCGAAGGGTCTGGGAGATCCTTCGGGTGTGTGTTTAACCCGCTGGCAAAGCGATGGCGGATCGCTGGCTGATCGCTGGCAGGGGTGTGGGAACCCGCGGCGCGCGTCCCGTATGAGATCATTCCAGGCGATGCCCTGCTCGTGAGACTGGCTGTAGACGACGCTCGTCTTGTAGAGCACCTCGGCCTCGTCGCTGAGCACGCAGAAGCCGTGGGCGAAGCCGATGGGCATATAGATCTGCTTGAAATTGTCGGCGGTCAGCTCGGCGCCGACCCACTGGCCGAAAGTTGGCGAGCCGGTGCGGATGTCCACCGCCACATCCCAGATCGCTCCGCGCACGCAGCGGACGAGCTTCACCTGGGCCATCGGCGCCACCTGGAAGTGCCGCCCGCGCAAAGTGCCGCGGGCGGATTTGGAATGGTTATCCTGGACGAAGACAGTTTCGATGCCGTGGCCGCGAAATTTCTCCTGGTTATAGCTCTCGAAGAAAAAGCCGCGCGGGTCAGCGAAGACGCGCGGGGTAACGATCAGGACACCGGACAGGGCGGCGAGTTCGACTTGCATGAGCTGTGACGATCCTCGCTTGACGGAATGCTACTCTATCTACCGTGCCGGGCGGCCTCTGTCAACCTCGCGTTGCGACATACCCGCGTTACTCATAAATGCATTTCACTGAGACCTGTGGTATACTCTTGGTTGCAATCAGCATGAGGCAGAATGCTTAGGAGAGCTATTATTAGCATGTCCTCTATCGTCTCCATGATCTCTGAAGCCGAGGAGTTTGTCAAGAGCTTGCCCACGAAGGTGGGATTCTCTGCATATCAGGAAGTGATGGCTCCAGTCCTAAGGCTTTATGACAGCATGCCGTTGCCTGGAGAAGACAAACTGCGCCGGCGATATGAAGCCGAACTGGCGTCCTTGCTTGTAGTTCGCGAAATCGCAGTTCAATGGGGGAGCACCTATCGTTCTCCTGTCCCCCCTATCATGGATGGTCTGTCAATCATCTATCCGATCTTTTCTTTGCCATTCTCTCTGTCTCGACAAGTATCTGAATGGTTATTATCGGTTGATTTTGCAATCGAAGGGCAGCGACTCTTCGATCAAGCTGCTGAGTTTGTGTTGTCTCAGCACAAAAAAAAGCGGCCGCTTAGTGAGTTCTATACGCCAACACACATTGCAGAGCACATTGCTGACAGCTTGAACCTTTCAGCAGCAGAGCTTATCTCAGGCCAAATAGTGCTAGATCCTGCATGTGGTAACGGAACTCTCCTGGTAGCAGTAGCGCGTCGATTGGTGAAAGCGGCGTTGTCTGGACAGATCGCTCCAAGAGCTATGCTGTCTCGACTGGACAGCATCTTTCATGGTTCAGACGTCCAGCCTTTTGCGATTGCCATGGCCCGTTGGCAGCTTCTACTGGCTTTTTCGCCTGTCTGGTCTAGTATCACTGATGTCCACCTTCCTCGGTTCCCGAATGTGCAGTTGCGTGACACCTTGTCAGATCCGACTTTCCGATGGCAAACCGACAGGAAAGTTGATTATGTAATCACTAATCCGCCTTTTGCCAAGATTCCGATTGACCGCATTGTCTCGCGTCTTGACTATGAAGATGTCATCTATGGTCAACCTAACCTTTACCAACTGTTTCTCTGGTGGTCGGTGCGGGCAACTAAACCAGGTGGCAGAATTGCCGTCGTTGTGCCACAGTCTTTTCGATCGGGGCTTTACTTTCGGAAGTTGCGCCAGCGACTGAATGATGATTGTAGTCTTCTCTCCATCACTCAGTTCACCGACCGCGAAGGGGTATTTGATGGTGTGGATTCCTCTCTAATGATTGTAGTCCTGGAAAGAAAGGGAGAGCAGTACAACAGAGCCGTAAATTCACCAGTGCTGACTCGCGTCAGCCGCGATGGTCGCGATCTGGACAACCTGGCTCCCGTTTTAATTCCCCAACGACGTATAGTGCACTCTACTTCACAGGGCCCTGTTTGGATTATTTCGAACAATGTGATGGATTACGACATCGTCGATAAGGTCTATGCTAAGTCCATGCCGTTAGGTAAGCTACAAGATATTTTTTCTATTCACAATGGGGGATTTGTCTGGAATCAACACAAACCTCTATTGACGGGAGATTGGTACCCTGGAACCGCACCGTTGCTGTCCACACAGAATGTTAGTTTTATGGAATTTACGTTTCCCGTTGACTATCTTGTGAAAAACGGGCGCCAGTTCACTATGGCTTCTCCTGAAGTGAGGGCTCGGTGCAAAAAAAGGATTTGCCTGCTAGTCAAACGTACAACCCCCAAAAAGCATGGGCGGCGCGTCATTGCTGCCCTGGTGACCGATGAGTTTGCCGAGCAGTATCATGAGTATTTTATCGAAAACCATCTGAATAGTGTCAGCATAACCGAGACAGCCTCTGCTGTCCTATTACTTGGACTGACTGGATGGTTCAATTCTCGCTTGCTTAATTTTGTGTTTCAGATGATGAACGGCAACTCGCATATCTCGACTCACGAAATGGAAATACTACCTGTCCCGCTCGACTTTCTGTCCCAAATCGCCCCAATAGTGAAGCGTCTGGGGAAAAATGCTACGAAAGTCCAGGACAGCCTATGGAACTACCTTGATCACAAAATGTATTTATATTATAACCTATCTGATACGGAGATCCGTCGCGTTGATGCTATAGTACCAGCGCAGGTGTATCATGTGTGCTAGAACGAAGCCAACAGGGCCGGACAGTCTCTCCTTCCGCGTGAGTCCCAGGACGATGCAGATGCTAGGACGCGAGAGTATCTCTAGTCCTATAGTCGGCGTTTTGGAACTAGTCAAGAATGCTTATGATGCTGATGCTACCCAAGTCACTATCACCTTCCGTCAGGCATCGCGCGAGAATGGTTTCATCGTAATCGAAGATGATGGGGAGGGAATGGACATCGAGGCACTTCGCAATCACTGGATGGTCATTAGCACGGATAACAAACTGCTGTCTCCGAGAACTTCCAAAGGCCGTTATAAGGTCGGAGAAAAGGGAATTGGCCGGTTGGGTATGGATCGGTTATCACGGCAAGCCATCCTGGTCACACATCGCAGAAATGCAAATGGTTTAATGCTCACAATTGATTGGACCCGATACGAGCAAGATGCCGGTCAACTTCATAAGATTAGCCACCCTCTTTCATCTATTTCTCTAGTCAGAAATGGGGAATCGGGTACAACACTATATTTGACCAACCTGCGCGATCCTTGGACGCCCCAGGATTATAGGGCACTGTACGCAGATCTCTCGCTCTTGGTGCCTCCATTTGAGCGCAAGCTTATCGATTTCTCAATCACCCTTGACTGCGATGAAGCCCCGAATCTAACTGGTCCTGTTGCCAATCCTATGGCTGTCGTCGCTGAGTATGTGCTGGAGTCCACACTCAGTATTGAAGGATTTATCCACCACACTCTAACTCATCGATCTGGTGAGCCAATAGAAGATAGTAGGGCTTGGGGAGAAGCATTCAGTGATGCTTCGATGGAGAGTCGGCCGAGTTGTGGGCCCTTGCGGTTTGTTCTTTACTACTACTTGCGTGACGCTCCATCTCTCAAAGACACTAATGTAACACTCGCTAAACTAATCGAGTTTCTAAATCGGTTCCAGGGCGTGAGAATCTATAGAGATAATTTTCGTGTGAAACCCTATGGCGACCCCGATGGGGACAAAGACTGGCTTGGATTGAACGCTCGTCGTGTACGACACCCCGGCGGCGTAGGATCGCGATTCGGGGGATGGGTGCTCGCCGAGAACCAAGTCGTGGGTAGTCTCTTCATCACCAGACGCGATAACCCGGCTCTCCAAGATCAAACCAATCGTGAAGGTTTAGTAGAGAATACTGCATATCGTGATATGCGAAACTTCCTGCTACACGGGGTCCAATTCCTCGAAAGGGAGCGCCAGACTAGGCACCAGCGAAGTAAACCCAAACCGGATTCCCCAGTATCAGTACCAGAAGCGCTGGCGGCAAGTCAACAACAGCTAAGTGAAGTAGCTGTTGAACTTCGTGAGGCCTCCGATAGAATAGGCCCGCTATTTCAACCAGCGGAAGCAACACCCTTGCTTAAGTTGGCGGAAAGAATCGATGCGGTAGTGGCGACCCAACTAGAAGTATCACTGGCATACGCGGAAGAGCAAACAGAACGTCAGTTGATGATAGGTTTGGCCACTCTTGGTATCGCAATGACTGCTTTTGGACATGAAACAGTAAGAGCCGTAACCAGTATTCTGAATCGTGCTGATCTACTATCTGATGCTGTGAGGCTGCTACCGGAAGATCTACGGGCAAAGGCACAAGGGAATCTACAGGCCTTGATGGAGGCTACGGAGCGAGTTCAGGCCTGGGGGCAATTTGCGCTAGATCGGGTGCGGCGCGACAAACGCACTCAATATAATGTCGACATAAACCTCACTATTCAGACAATTAAAGATACTTTGCATGGCCCGCTTACAGAGCGATCTATTCACGTGGGGACGGATTTAACACCGGAGCTGCCTCTCATACGCGCTTTCGAGATGGACGTAGAGGCTATTCTCATCAATTTTCTAACGAATGCCATCGAGGCTATGCGTCACACTCCTCCAGAAGCGCGTAGAATCGAGATAAGCACAAGCTACGACAAGTCCTTGTGCGAAGTGGGGCTGCGGTTTTGCGATAGCGGACGTGGCATCCGACCTGAGGATATAGGCAAGGTCTTTGACCCTCTCTTTAGCACCAAGACAGATGCAACGGGTAGACCCATCGGGACAGGCTTGGGTTTGACGATTGTCAAGAACGTGATAGACAGTTACAATGGACGTATTGAGGTAGAAGGTCATGGAAAACTAGGGGGAGCCGAGTTCCAAGTTTTCTTTCCCCACCGCTACCGCAGGAGGAGCCAAAATGACTAAGGGCAAAGTTGTCTGGCTGGTTGAAGACAGCCAAGAAGAAGCTGACGAATACGGACAGTTGCTTGAAAGGGCTGGAGACATCGAAGTACTCTTTGTGTCCGTGCGGCCAACAATCGCCGATTATGCAGACCTGCTGGCTGATGACCAAACGGGCGCCTTCATCATTGACCAGTGTCTGGATGAATACACTGGAGTAGCCTATAATGGCATTGGCCTTGCCGAGTTTCTACGTTCACTGCGCCCGGAGTTGCCGATCTTCATTCTGACCAAGTATCTAGATGAGGGCCTGGAAGATCAAGGTGGATCTGTCGAAGCCATCATTGATAAAAAAACTGTACGGAAGCGTGGTGAGATCTACGTAAAACGCATTCTGCGAGGCATTGAACATTATCAGGCAACCTTGACGGATAAGCAGGAGCGACTTGGGTATTTGATAGATCGCAAGCTTTCTGGCGGGTTAAGTGAGGCCGAAGAAGTCGAACTGCAGGAATTGCGTGCGTATATCGAACGCCCCCTTGGGTTAACATTCGCACATCATGTAGACAAGTGGGAAGCCGAACTTAGGGGACAAGAGCAACGGCTAGAACAACTGGAGAAGATAGCCAGCAACTTTCGTGACTCCATAAGAAAAGTGCCTTCAACGCAGGATTAGAATGACTCTACTACATCGCAGGCAACCTGCTCCCAGACACGATGACTTTCGCCTTTACAAAGTCTATCTTCGTGAAGACTTTGTCTATAGATGCGTGTACTGCACGGTTCACGAAAGCGAGTGGGGAGGTTTCCGTCATTTTCAGGTTGAGCATTTCCGACCTAAGGTTCACTTTCCCAAATTGCTGACGGAATACTCCAATCTTCTCTACGCCTGCGATGTCTGCAATGCCTTCAAGGGAGACGATTGGCCATCAGATCAACCGCTTACAGATAGAGTCGGCTATCTCGACCCTTGCGAACACGATTACGACCTTTACTTCGTCGTGGCCGATGACTACCGACTGCTTCCGATGACTCCTGTAGCTTCTTACATGGTTGAGCGTCTGCACTTGAACCGAAACCAATTACGTAAAGTGCGTGAAAAACGTGCTCGCGAAGAGACCTTACATAACCAATATATACAATTGATAGATGACACCTTGACAATGATGCAGACTGCCCTGTGCGATCTGGCGGTACCCGCTCACGCTCGACAGTCCCTGGAAATGGCCCTGGCGATGTGGCGGAGCGAGCGTGAAGCTCACTTACTGGCATGGGCCAAACGGTGGGATCCGCCCTATAACTCCGGGGACTATCGCTAGCCTTAAACAGATCCAGTCGGTATTGACCTGCAAAGCGGCATGGCCCGCTACACCTTCGGCAACCCGGAATTACTCGACGGTCTGGAGTTCCTGGTGGTCGCCATCGGCCTCTTCGCCCTGGCCGAGGTGATCGTCAACCTGGCCGATATGCGCCAGGCGGTGTCGGAGCGGCTGAACATCAAAGGCGGCTTGTGGCTGACCAGGGAAGACTGGAAGCGCGCCATCCCTGCGTTCATCCGCGGCACCCTCTCCGGCTTTTTCGTCGGCGGCATCGCGGGCGCAGGCGCGGCGGTCGCCAGCTTCGTGTCGTATGGCATCGAAAAGAAGATGGGCAAGCACCGGGACGAACTGGGAACCGGCGCTATCGAAGGCGTGGCCGACCCAGAGGCGGCCAATAACGCAGCCGCCGGCGGCGCCATGATCCACCTGCTGTGCCTGGGGATCCCCGGCAGCGGCACCACGGCCATCATGCTCGGCGCGCTGCTGATGCTGGGGCTGCAACCCGGCTCGCTTCTATTCCAGCAGAACCCCACCTTCGTCTGGGGCCTGATCGCCAGCAAGTACATCGGCAACGTGATGCTGCTGGTGCTCAACCTGCCGCTGGTGGGCATGTGGGTGAAAATGCTGGACATCCCGCTCTACCTGTTGCTGCCGTTCGTCATCCTCTTCTCGTTCCTGGGTGTCTACACGATGAACAACAGCGTGCAAGACCTGTTTCTGATGGTCGGCTTCGGCGTGCTGGGATACCTCCTGCGCAAGGTTGACTTTCCTGCCTCGCCGATCATCTTGGGGATAGTGCTTGGCGACCTGATGGAGCAGGCCATGCGCCAGTCGTTGATGATCTCCGATGACAGCCTGGCGATCTTCGTCAACCGGCCCATCTCCGCGTTCCTGCTCGCGTTGGCGGTGATCTCGATCACCAATCCATACTGGAAATACATCCCGTGCCTGGTGCGCCGCCTATTCGGCGGGCCGCAACATCCCGCGGCGGCATAGTTGCCGGTCAGTGTCTGTGCGAATATAACTTTTCGCTCGGGCCGGTCTCCGACCGAGCCAGATACAGAGTTTGCTCTAGCACACACCCGAAGGGTCTGGGAGATCCTTCGGGTGTGTGTGTTTAACCCGCTGGCACAATGATGGCGGATCGCTGGCGGATCGCTGGCAGGGGTGTGGGAACCCGCGCCGCGGATCGCGTATAATGCAGGCGGGAGGATAGGCCATGCGCCGGGGTTTCCGCGTGATCGGGCTGATCGTGGTATTGGTGGCGGTCGCCATCGCTGTCCAGTCCGGATCGGGCCGGCGCGGCCAGGCGACCGTGACCGTAGAAATCATCTCGCCGCCGGCCGACGTGGCCCTGCCAGCCGGCCAGGCGGTGGAGGTGCGCTATCGCGTGGCCGGGCCG
>PHEX01000073.1 GCA_002843005.1 Candidatus Anoxymicrobium japonicum
TATTAGTGCCGAAATGGATTTACTTCTGTCCGATGCATTAGGCACCTCGGCTGGCTTTTGGTCGCGTATCCAGGTGCAATACGATATATGGCAAGCAAAGCAAAAACACCGCAGGCATATTGAGCGATTCCCTCAAGCTGCGTAACTGAATGACAAGTCGCAAAAACGCTTGGCTTATTTACGTAATAAATATTCAAACGAAGCAACCACATGCATGATGGGGCCAAGTCTAGATATATAGCATTCTAATGCCAGCAAAAAATGGGGGGATTTTTTCAACGTTTCACTGTTACCAACAGCCTCGCAAATAATCACTTTCGCCCAAAGGTTCATTTGATGTACCTTTAACCATGGACTTCATTGCCACCACCCTGCTGCTGTTCATCGTGCTCGACCCATTGGGCAATATCCCGATTTATCTCTCGCAGTTGCGGGTGGTGCCGGAGCAACGGCGGCGTTTCGTCGCCTTGCGCGAGTTGTGCATTGCCTATCTGTTGCTGCTGTTTTTCTTTTTTGCCGGTTCGGCCTTCATGAAACTGCTCTCGCTCGATATTGCGGCGGTGAATATCGCCGGGGCGGTGATCCTGTTCCTGATCGCGCTGCGCATGGCCTTGCCGATCCAGGAGGGTGTATCGGACAACGTCGGCACACGCGCTGAGCCCTTGATCGTGCCGCTGGCCGTGCCCGCTGTGGCCGGCCCCGGTGCGCTGAGCGTGGTGCTGCTGTTGCGCGAGGCCAACCCGGGCGAGAGCATGACGCTGTTTGCCGCACTGACGGTGGCCTGGCTGATCAGCGCAGTGATTCTCAGCTCCGCTCCGCGCCTGCAGCGCATTCTGCGCGATGAGGGCATCCTGGCCATGGAACGCCTGATGGGCATGGTTCTGGTGATCATTGCAATCCAGATGTTCCTCGATGCCTTGCGCCTGATCGGCGCGATTGATGCGTGACTTCTCGTCCATACCCTACACGGATAAATCCGGTTATACAGCCTCCCCACCCGCTCGACATCTGTAATATTTGCACTTTATAAACATAATGTTTATTATTGGCCATGATTCAGTCATTCGCCAACACTGAAACCGAAGGCTTTTTCGTTACAGGTAAATCGCGTCGCTTACCTTCGGAAATTCTCAAGCGTGCAGCCATGCGTCTCAATCAGTTGCATGCCGCTACAGAGTTGAATGATCTACGTATGCCGCCCTCTAATCACTTAGAGGCTCTTTCAGGCAATCGCGCCGGGCAGTGGAGCATACGCATCAACCAGCAGTGGCGCATCTGTTTCATGTTCGAAAATGGTGACGCATTTAATGTCGAAATAGTGGATTACCACTAGGAGTAATAACATGGTCTACAACGGTTTAACACCTATCCATCCCGGCGAATACCTGGCCGAAATGCTTGAAGAACTTAGCATCTCTCAAGCGTCGTTCGCTCGCACCATTGGCGTATCACCCATGCGCATTTCCCATGTCGTTAAAGGCAAGCGTCCGGTTACGGCCGAATTGGCGCTGCTGTTTGCAAAGACTTTTGAGCAAACTCCGCAGTATTGGCTCAATTTGCAAGCCAGCTATGATTTGAAAAATGCCGAGAAAAGTATCGCCAATCGTCTCTTTTCCATTCATAGCCTGGCTCATGCTTGATTGAAACCCAAAAATAAATGGGGTATGAGCTAAGCCCATTTTTCTGAACAAAGGATAGCGCGTGTATATCCCCAAGCAATTTGAAGAAATAAGTGTCGACCTCATGCACGAGCTTATCCGTGCGCACCCGTTTGCCACTCTGGTTTCACACTCGGCAAGCGGGCTAAATGCAAATCACATTCCGCTACTTTTATCGGCGTCACCATCACCTTATGGTACGTTGCAAGGCCATATTGCCCGGGCAAACCCATTGTTTGGCGAAATTGCGGATGGCATTGAAACATTGGCCATCTTTCATGGCCCTGATGCCTATATCTCCCCATCTTGGTATGCAACAAAAAAAGAAACCGGGAAAGTTGTACCCACCTGGAACTATGCTGTGGTGCATGCTTATGGTTATCTGCGTGTCGTAGACAATGCGTCGTGGTTGCGCGCGCAACTCGATGCACTGACTGACGATAATGAAGCGCCCTTGCGCGAACCGTGGGCAGTCTCCGACGCTCCGCCGGAATACATCGAAAAAATGATGGCAGCCATAGTTGGTGTAGAAATAGTCATCACGAAGCTGCTGGGGAAATGGAAGGTCAGCCAGAACCAACCGACACAAAATCATGCCAGCTTAATCTCGGCCCTGAAGGCGAACGGTCTACCGGAATCGGAGGCAATGGCTGTTTTGGTGGAAGCCGGCGCAAAAAATAATCGCTAACAACACCATTAGCGTGGACTGTAATAATAGGGAACGAACCCAATTATTCATCATGCAAAACGACAAATGCCGCGACAAAATATTCCACTATATCTGATTGCCGCCATAGCCTGGACTGGCATTTTTCTGTCGGCATTCCTGATCGCTCCCCGATCATGTGAAGGCGGTCTGGAGCTTTATCTGCTGGGCAGTGCAGTCCTGGTTCTGGTGCTGTCATCACTGCCTTTCATGCTTTTGCGCCACAAGCCCTTATCTTCTCGCCTCACTACTGCTTCCCTCCTCGGCTTCATCACTGTACTGGTCTGGCTTGCCGGGTTTTTCATTGCGAATTTCCGCATCATTTGCCGGCTTTTCTAGCCATTCCCAGCTGCACTCCGCATTCTCAATCGCTACAAATCCACCACACGAAATTTTCTACACACTTGTATACACTGTCCACATTGGCTATATTGTGAACGATGAATGCATCATTGCCTGCTTCTGCAAAGAAATGATGCCCTTGTTTCAAAGCAAATTTTAGGCGTTCTGCACGCCAGTGAAAGGAGCATTCATCATGGCAAGCATCGCACATCGTGTAGGCATCAAGGCACCCGTTGCCCGGGTTTATGCTGCTCTTTCAACCATTGACGGCCTTCGCGGCTGGTGGACAAAGAGCATCACGGGCACTAGCGAGCCCGGAAAAATCATTGATTTCCAATTTTTGCAGCCCGATGGAGAAATCCTGGGCGCTATGGGCATGGAAGTCCTGAATCTGGAGCCTGACAAACGCGTGCATTGGCGTTGCATATCCGGCCCGGATGATTGGATAGACACGGAAATTGTCTTCGACCTGTCTGTGGAAGATCCATACACCATCGTCTTGTTCCGCCATGACCACTGGCGCGAACAGAGTGAATCCATGGCGCACTGCAGCATGAAGTGGGCAACTTTTCTCCTGAGCCTGAAGAACCTTGTTGAATCCGGCAAAGGCAAACCATCGCCGGATGATGTGAAGATCGATAACTGGAATTAATGACTTATGCGCGCTTGCCTCATGCCTGTTTATCGATCTGTTGCTGTCGTGACTTGCATTCAGACAGACGCTCTTCACAAACTTTATCGAACACCGCGAAAACTGAAGGAGTAGCCAAATGCCGAGCCAGCTTTATGTCAACCTGCCCATCAAGGAACTTGAGCGTTCCGTCGCCTTTTTTACGCAACTCGGGTTCCGCTTCAACCCGCAGTTTACTGACGAGAACGCCACCTGCATGATCATCAGCGATGAGATCAATGTGATGATGCTGGTGGAGCCGTTTTTTCAAACCTTTACGCCCAAGCCACTATGCAATGCTGCCAAAAACACCGAGGTGTTGCTGGCCATTTCGGTCGATAGTCGCAATGAGGTCGATGTCATGGTGGCAAAAGCCAAGGCCGCCGGTGCAGCAACGCCGATGCAGCCCCGTGATTACGGTTTCATGTACCAGCATGGTTTCGAGGACCTGGACGGCCACCTCTGGGAGGTGTTCTATATGGACCTGGAGCACGTGCACAATACGTAAGCCGCCGCATCAACCAGCCAGCAAAGGAGGCATCGTGATTCAGGATAATGTCATCAGAAGTTCGCGCACTTTCCCAGTATCGAGAAACGCGCTGTTTCAGGCTTTTGCCGAGCCGAACCTACTCAAACTATGGTGGGGGCCGAAAGGCTTCACCAACACCTTCGAGCAGTTTTCGTTTGAACCGGGCGGCCACTGGATCTTTACCATGCATTCGCCTGAAGGCAAGGATTTCCCCAACCATTCCGTGTTCGATGAAATTATCGCGCCAGCGAAAATCCGCTTCCGGCACATTTGCAAACCGGAGTTCTGCATGACCATGCATTTCGAAGGTACGGAAGAAAACTCCGTACTGACGTGGGAAATGGAATTCGAGAACGCCGAGATAAAAAACAGTTTGGAAAAACTGGTCGTACCCTCCAACGAACAGAACTTCGACCGCCTGGAAAAAGTATTGGGAACAGCTTAGAAGCCCAGCCTCCAGGCTTTTGACGCAGTTGATTTCACACAGGAAAGGAGAATGATCATGTCTACCAACACCGTCAAACTGCATCGTGTTCTTAGTGCACCGCCGGAAAAAGTCTACCGGGCATTTCTTGATGCCGATGCCATGGCAAAATGGCTTCCACCGCATGGATTCACCTGCAAGGTGCACCACCTGGATGCCAAGGTTGGCGGCACTTACAAGATGTCGTTCACAAATTTCTCTACCGGCCATAGTCACTCGTTTGGCGGTGAATATCTGGAACTGATTCCGAATGAACGTATACGCAACACAGACAAGTTCGACGACCCCAACCTGCCGGGCGAAATGGTGACGACCGTTTCATTGAAGCAGGTTTCTTGCGGGACTGAACTGAACATCGTGCAGGAAGGTATCCCCGATGCAATCCCGCCTGAGGGGTGCTACATCGGTTGGCAGGAATCGTTGACGCTGCTTGCGCTGCTGGTCGAGCCTGATATTCCGGATGGCCAATAGCGCTTCCGGTCTGAAGAACGCAACAGCAACCAAGACACAAAAAATCCATGGAACCGTCCACAAATGCGGTCAAGACCCTTATGATGGAAGCTATAGCAATTCTTCTTTTGTAAGGAGCATCCATGCGTCTTGTTTTAGCCATTTTCCTGCCATTTGTGGCGTTCTTCACCATCGGCCGCCCACTTGCCGGCATCATCTGCCTGATTCTGCAGATCACCCTGATTGGCTGGCTGCCGGCCGCCATCTGGGCGGTTTATGCATTGGGGCAATACAAGACGGACCAGAAAATCGAAAAAGCGCTGGACTCATCAAAATCCTGAAACCGCTTTCATGGATGCAGGAAATTCACGGTCTTTATCTTTGATCTCACAATAAGCATTCATGAAATATTTCCTGACCGCATTAACCATTCTGTTCAGCATGCAAGTACATGCTGCAGATTGGGAAGAAAGCCAAAAGATAGGGGCACTTTTCAAAGACGCCGGGGTAAACGGCACTTTTGTCCTTTATGACGTCAGCGCCGGAAATTACACCGGGCATAACCGGGCGCGAGCTGAAGAACGCTTTATTCCGGCGTCTACATTCAAGATCGCGAACGCCTTGATCGGTCTTTCCAGCAGAACGGTAAAAAGTGTTGATGAGGTGTTGCCCTACGGTGGAAAACCCCAGGCCTTCAAGTCCTGGGAAAAGGACATGGGCTTGCGCGAAGCCATTGCCATATCCAATGTTCCTATCTTTCAGGAACTGGCACGACGCATCGGCCTTGAACGCATGCGGGAGAGTATCGCCGCAATGGATTACGGCAATGAGCAAATCGGCACCAGCGTAGATCGCTTCTGGCTGTCAGGCCCGCTCAAGATCAGCGCGGTGGAGCAAACCCGGTTTCTTGCCCGATTAACCCAGGATGCATTGCCGCTTCCCCCAATTGTGCAGAAAAGCGTGCGCGAGATTGTGTTGATCGAACAAGCTGAAGACTGGAAGCTCTATGGCAAAACCGGCTGGCAAAATGCGCCTGATGCCGGTGTCGGCTGGTGGGTCGGCTGGGTAGAGAAAAACGGTCACATATATGCCTTTGCCTTGAACATGGATATCCAGCAGACATCCGATGCCAACAAACGCATAGAACTGGGCAAAGCAAGCCTCAAGGCGCTAGGGTTGCTCTAAACAATCCTGCCCCAACATACGGAACAGCCAATCTTCCCTGTCCCTGGAAACATCGAATCAGATATCGGTAATCACTTGCCCTGTGCACCGGGGCTGTTGCATCATAGTCCGCAGGAAAAACGGCATTAAGTGCAAAACACGTTTTCCCAACCATTCGTTTCATTAAGGCCAGATGAATCATGTCAGACTTGCAAGATCCCAGAGTCCTGTTCGCCGCCGAACGCACGCTGCTGGCTTGGAACCGCACCAGCCTCGCGCTGATCGCCTTCGGTTTTCTGGTGGAGCGGGGCAGCCTGCTCTTGAACGCTGTTGCGCCCGAACACGCGGGCTTACATGATGCGCTGCTGACCTTCTGGCTAGGCCTTGCCTTCATACTGCTCGGCGTATTCGCCGCCGTTTATTCCTCGCGCCAATTCGCCATCGTGCTGAAATCCCTGACCCCAGTGGAGTTTCCGCAAAACTATGCGGCCAAATGGGGCGTGCTGGTCAATGCCGTGGTCGCGCTGCTAGGTACAGCACTGATTTTCGTGCTTTACTGGACTCGAGTTTAGCAGCATTTCAAGCATCAAAACAGTTCGGGGGAACACCATGAAGCAGCTATTGATCGGCGTTTGCTTGTGCATCGGTACAGGTTTTTTGCAACTTGCGCAGGCCGGGGATAAAGCCTACGAATTCCAGACCCTGGCGAAAGGCAGCCACAGCTGGGATGGTGATACCCTGCCGGCTTACCCATCCGGCACGCCGGAAATCACCATCGGCAAGATCGTCATCGCGCCCGGCGCCACGCTGCCTTTTCACCAGCACCCGTTCATCAACGCCGGTGTAGTGCTGAGCGGCAACCTGACCGTGATCACCGAGCATGAAAAAACGCTGCAACTGAAAACCGGCGATGCCTTGATCGAGGTAGTGAACACCTGGCATTACGGCAAGAATAGCGGCGATACGCCGGTCGAAATCATCGTCTTTTATGCCGGTACTGAAGGCGCGCCGGTGACGCATCTCAAACACTGATGGGAGCCCCTACTAAAACTCATGAAAGTGACAGCCATGAACAACCCCGATTATCAGGCCATGCTGCAGGTGGCGATTGAAGAAGCGCGTAAGGGCTTGGCCGAAGGCGGCATCCCGATCGGGGCAGCGGTTTTCACGCAGGGTGGCAAGCTACTGGGTGCCGGCCACAACCGCCGTGTGCAGGAAAACGACCCTTCGGTGCACGCCGAGACCGACGCCTTTCGCAAAGCCGGGCGGCAGACCAGCTACCGCGACAAGATCATGGTGACCACGCTCGCGCCATGCTGGTATTGCAGCGGGTTGATACGGCAATTCAGGATCGGTACCGTGGTGGTAGGCGAGGCGCAGAACTTCGACGGCGGGTTGGACTGGCTGCGCGAAAACGGCGTGAAAGTTGTCGTGCTGGATTCCCCCGCATGCAAAGCCATGATGACGGATTTCATCGAGCACAACCCGGCATTGTGGAACGAAGATATCGGCGAGGAATAAGCGCATACTTGTCAGCAACAAATGAA
>PHEX01000074.1 GCA_002843005.1 Candidatus Anoxymicrobium japonicum
AAAATATGCGGGAAGAGGGGGCGCTCGGGGTGTCTTCTTCGCCCTCCGCTCGCGGACTCGAAGTCGGTCGAAGAAAACACCCCTCG
The DNA here is from genome assembly GCA_002843005.1 of Candidatus Anoxymicrobium japonicum. NCBI lineage: Bacteria > Bacillati > Actinomycetota > Candidatus Geothermincolia > Candidatus Geothermincolales > Candidatus Anoxymicrobiaceae > Candidatus Anoxymicrobium > Candidatus Anoxymicrobium japonicum. The sequence continues at coordinate 87 of PHEX01000074.1, forward strand.
CTTTGCTGGGGGGGGGATGTTTGGGGGGTGTAGCACAGAGACATTCCTGTCTGTGACGTCACCTTCCACAGGCAAGAATGCCTGTGTCACTTTCTAAGTAAAGAAAAAGACCTGAACCTATTTGTTATTGTAATACGTCACGGTAATAGGATCCGGGAACTGATGTTTTTTGGCTTACTGCCCGAAATGTGGACGAGAACAGATGTGCGGGTGTGAAGAATGCCATGTGTGCGGCATAGCGCTCGTCGAGGCGTCGCAGGCATCAACGGGACCTGAACGCATCTCGAATGCTTCTTTTGAGAGCCGCGAATCGTGTGGAACTGTTGCCGCTGGCGACCTGGAGAGACGGGACGCCAATTCGTTTCTCGAGCGCGTTTTTATGATATTTGGGGCTGGGATTCTGATAGTATGCGTGTTTGAGATGGCTAACCAGACCAAAGGTATGGGGAGAATTGTACTTGCTTTCTCTAAGAATTTTGGACTGAAGTGTGTCGTGAAGTGTGTCGGCTACTGGTTCGGCGCCCTTTTCTACACGAATTCCGCGAGGATAATAACCGGCTTCGCTCTGTTCTGTGTCGGTTTGTTTTTCGCATCCAGGTTGCCCCATCATGAGAGCAGGGATAGAGCCGCGCGGCTCGCGGGCGTTATCATGGGAAGCGTTGGCATTCTCTACTTGTGCGTGTGCGTACTGCTCGTGGCGCCGCAAAAGAATGTGCCTGTCGAGCTGACAGCCCTGTTGCCGTCGCTCGTGTACGCCGTGCCAGTGTTGCTTGTGACTGGAGTTGCACTGCTGGTATCCGCGTTTTTCATGAGTCAGTGGTTGAGCGGAGAGCGTTTCTCGTGGGAAGTGAGATAAATTGAGAGTGCTCTTGCCTTCAGAGATGGCGCGCATAGACAGGGCTGCCATCGAGCAGGAAAAGATACCCGCTTATGAGCTCATGGAGCGGGCAGGAGATGCGGTGGCGCGCGCGGCCAGAGATATGCTGACAGGCGCCGGTGGGCGGCGAGTGGCAATAATCTGTGGGAAGGGAAATAACGGAGGAGACGGCCTTGTGGCGGCGAGGCGCCTTTCCGCGGCTTTTGATACGGTTGTTTACATGGTCGCATCGAGCGCGCCGGAAGAGCTCTCTGACGATTCACGCGCGAACATGGAAAGGCTATCCGATACGCCTGTTGTTGTCAGGTGGCTTTCCGATACGCCTGACGCTTCCGAATTGAGGCGCGACGCTCCGGCTTTCGATCTGTTGGTGGACGCGCTTTTCGGCACGGGCTTCTCAGGCGTCGCATCGGGCATCCATGCCGCGGCCATCGAGGCTATGAACGATTCGGGACGTCCGGTGCTGGCGGTCGATATTCCGAGTGGTGTCGCGGGTGATACAGGAGTTGTCAGTGGGCCGGCCGTGATCGCTAAAAGGACGGTCGCGTTCGCGGCGGCCAAAGTTGGACTGGTGCAGTTTCCCGGCGCCGGGCACGTTGGGATGATGGATGTAGTCGATATCGGGATACCGGATGCGTTGTTGAACGCGATACCAGAAACGTGCACGTTTCTCATGACCGAGGAAGACGCGGACGCGCTCTTGCCATCGCGGGCGCCGGAAGGCCACAAAGGCATCTCCGGCAGTGCGCTGGTCATCGGCGGCTCGCCCGGCATGACAGGCGCCGCCGCTATGTGCGCGCAAGCGGCATTGCGCGCGGGCGCGGGAGTGGTGACGCTGGCGGTGCCGGAGGGCCTCTCGGACATCCTGGAGATCAAGCTTACCGAGGTCATGACAGTCGCGGTATCCCAGACGGATGGCAGGACGTTTGCCGTCCAGGCCGCGGATGAACTGCTCGAGCACAGCAGCGCGTTTGACGCCGTGGCGCTTGGCCCAGGCGCCGGGACAGCCCCCGAGACCGTGGACATGATCAGACGGCTGGTCGCGGGCATCAAGGCGCCACTTGTGCTGGACGCGGATGGGCTCAACGCGATGGCGGGCGCGACAGAGATTTTCCGCGATCGCGCTGTGGCGCTCGTTGTCACGCCGCACCCGGGAGAGATGGCGAGGCTTCTCAACGTGGATACAGCCTGCGTGCAAGCGGACAGGATAGAGGTTGCCCGGCGCGCGGCCGGGGATTGGGGGGCGGTGGTGGTGTTGAAAGGAGCTGGCACGGTAATCGCCGGGCCCGGGGGAGACGTCTTTATCAATCCGACCGGCAACGCCGGGATGGCGACCGCCGGGACGGGCGATGTCCTGACAGGCTGCGTAGCGTCGTTTCTCGCCCAGGGGCTTGGGCCGTTTGACGCCGCTCGGGCAGCAGCGTACTTCCACGGGTACTCAGGCGACCTCGTGGCTCAAATGGAAGGAATGACGGGCATGACCGCTGGCGACGTGATAAGGCATTTGCCGCTCGCGCTTCGCGGGCTTTCTTGAAAAGGGGTGGTTTTTAGTGAAAAAGATGCTGGTAGAACAGGTGATGACGCCGGATGTCATAACAGTAACGCCGGAGATGAGCGTTACCGACGTGGCGAAGATCATGATAGACAGGTCGATAGGAGGGCTTCCGGTAGTGGACGCGGATGAAAACCTGTTGGGCATCGTGACGGAGAGTGATCTCATAGTGCAGGATACAGAGGTCAGGTTTCCTTCGTTTGTGAGTTTTCTCTCGGGGTATGTTTTTGCTCCCGGGAGCTTGCACTGCTTCGAGGAGAAGTTCCGAAAGGCTGTCGCGGCGACCGCCGACGAGGTCATGACCGAGAACGTCGTGACTGTCGATGCCTCTGACAGTATCGAGCGCGTGGCGACCATGATGTCTCATAAGTCGCTCAAGCGCTTTCCCGTCGTCAAGGACGGGCGCCTGGTTGGCATGATTACCATGGCCGACATTGTCAGGTTGATAAGCAAAGACATGCCAGTGGAGGGAACGGAGGAGTAGCGTGGCTGATTCTTCGGCGGGAACGCCAGCGGTTCATCACGAGGTGACATCTTCGGTTGATAATATCCGGCCCCTGTGGGCGAAGGTGGATCTCGGTTGCGTCCGGCACAACGTCCGGTTCCTCAAGGGATTGACCCCGCCCGGTTGTCTTTTTATGGCTGTTGTCAAAGCGAACGCGTACGGGCACGGTGACGCGCAGGTCGCGCGCGCGGCAATTGCCGCGGGGGCTGATTGCCTGGGCGTCGCGCTCGTCGAGGAGGCCGACAGGCTACGGCGCGCCGGTTTCGATTGCCCCATTTACCTGCTTTTCGAGCCGCCGCCGGCTGCCGCCGCGAGGGTGGTGGAGTTGGACGTTACGTGCTCCGTTTACACCAAGGAGCTTGCGCGAGCGCTGTCGCAGGCCGCGCGCGCTATGGGCAAGATGGCTCATGTGCACGTCAAAGTTGACTCGGGCATGCACAGGGTCGGGGTAAATCCATCTGATATCCGCAAGTTTGCCTCGCTCGTGGACGCCATGCCGAATGTCGAGGTCAAAGGGATATATACGCACCTGGCCCTCGCGACAGATCTTGAAGATCCTTTCACCGTTCATCAACTGGACGTTTTCGAGAAGGCTTTCAAGGACGTGGAGTTTGCCCTGGGTCGCGGGTTGCTCAAGCACGCCGCCAACAGCGCGGGAGTTCTAGCGTTTCCAGAGAGTCACTATGACATGGTGAGGGTCGGGATCGCGATGCTGGGGCTTTTGCCGTCTGTGGCGTTCGCGGGTGTCAACGAGCTCGAGCCGGCGCTTACCCTCGCCGGTGAGATCGCTTTTGTGAAGCGGGTCGCGGCGGGGGAGGGCATCAGCTATGGCCTGACGTACGCTCCCACGGAGAATTCTTATATTGCCACGTTGCCCGTGGGATACGCGGACGGCGTCTCGAGGCGCCTGTGCAAGAACGCCGATGTGTTGATAGCCGGCGCGAGGAAGCCAATTGTCGGGACGATATGCATGGACACGTGCATGGTCGATCTCGGTGACGAGCCGGTCGAGCCCGGGACACCGTTTGTCCTCATCGGGGCTGACGGTTCTGAACGCATCACTGCCGAGGAAGTCGCCCAAAAGACGGGAACTATCAATTACGAGATTGTTTGCGCGATAAGCTTACGTGTCCCGCGAGTGTACACGAACGAGACCTGAAGGGAGATTGGCGGATGAAAATTTGCCCGAAATGTGGCGCGATATGGGACGGTGACCGCTGGACGCCTGAGCCCGGAAAAGAACTGCTTGCCAGGTTTGCGAAGAAACAGCGGTGCGCAGAGCTCTGTCCTGGAGACGCGCGCATAGAGAAGCGTCAGGTCGAGGGAGTGGTGATTCTCAAGGGGAAATTTCTTGCTTCTCACTCAGAGGAGATCAACAACCTGCTGAGCAGGGTTGCGCGCGAGGGACGCAGGCGCAACGTGGTTGCCCGCGTGCTGAATATCACACGGGAGAATGGCAACATCGCTATAGAGACCACCGATGAGCACCTCGCGGAACGGATGGGCAAGGAAGTCGAGAAGGCGTTCAAAGGAACGCTTGAAATAAAGTGGCAGAAAAAGGACGCCTTCGCGAGAGTAACCTGGCAACGTGATTGAATGCAACTATCCAGATACCGGTTGCGTTTGAATGCGCAGAACAAGCCGGTAATCATGGTCGCGGATGCCAATCTAAAGGTTGGCGAGTCATGCCTTCCGTCCGTCAAGGAGCGCCCGGTATAGCGCCCGGGCATCTGACGTGAACTTAAAGGCCCACCAGGGCAACGCGGCCTTATATTTTCGTTCCTGAATTTAAGCAGTTCGTTGCTCAATATTGACGGTTTGTTCCTTTGTTTTACGAACACTTATCTTTTACCAGTGGGATTCCGTTTAATACATTGTAGCCAGGCATTCGCTTGCTCAAGCCGAATGAGAGATATAGATTGAAAACAAATGCGTGGCAGAGAATCATCGCTACCGCAACGGCGCTGATAATAGTTGTCACTTCGCTGTCGATAGTCGTAGCGCCAGTGGCGCAGGCGGCTGAGTGTGGGAGCTGTTATTTTACGTGGCAGAACCCGCTGCCTCATGGGTCCATCCTTTACGCTCACATCAACCGTAGCGCTGTGAGCGTCCGCGGGGTGGGGCAGTTCGGCTATGCGTGCTCGACCTCCGACGGTGGTAGCACGTGGACGGACGAGTCCACCGGGGTAAGTACGCACCTGCGTGATATATGGACGTTAAACAGTAGCACTGACCTTGCGTGCGGCGAGCAGGGCACCATCCTCAAATGCGTCAACGGCGTCTGGTCCAAGTTGACGTCTCTCACGGCGGCAAACCTCTACGGTATAGGGGGAACTTCCAGCATAATATTCGCCGTCGGAGCGGGGGGCGTAATACAGCGTTCCGTTGATAGCGGCACGACCTGGGCTCCGGATCCCCAGAGCCAGACGATAACGACGAACGACCTTCTCGCCATCACCACATACCAGACGAACGCATGGGCGGTCGGCAACAACGGCACGATAATCCGTTTCAACGGGGAAGTCTGGTCCACACAGACATCCGGAACGACCAATAACCTGCACGCTGTTTCGGCAAGGGACGCTTCCAACGTCCTGGCGGCAGGCGAGAAAGGCACTAACCCACAGTGGGCTACTGCGGTGGTCACGAGCAACAAGGGAACGACCTGGACCGCCACGACTGCCACCAACACGGCTGAGACGATCAACGGTGTACACTACTATTCCGCCGCGAAGGCCGTTGCGTGCGCGAACAACGGCATCACTCTCACCTGGAGCGGAGGGGTCTGGACACCTCACACTGTGACAATTGGGGGTGAGACCTGCACCAACGACGTTTACTCAATCGTTTCGCAGAACGCGAACAGCACCTGGGCGCTCGGCGAGGGTGGGTTGAGAATCAAGTCTGGCGATCTAGGGGTCACCTGGACCGACGCGAGTGCGTCCATAACTCACAAACACATTTATGGAGTGTCGAGGTACGACCAGAACAACTCATTCGGGGTAGGTGATACCGGCTGCATCATCCATACCTCGGACGGAGGCGTCAACTGGAGCTTACAGACATCAGGCGTCAGCAGTGATCTCTACTCCGTTTCCGCTGCCGATGCCAGTACCGCCTGGGCTGTCGGGGCCAGCGGCGTAATATTGAAGACGACAAACGCGGGTGTTAACTGGGACGCGCAGACATCCAATATCAGCAACATGTTGACCGGAGTCTCGGCGGTCAATGCCAACATCGCGTGGGCTGTAGGTTACGGCGGGGTCATTCGCTATACGACGAACGGCGGGACAAACTGGGCGACTCAGACATCTGGCATTTCCAATAACATAAACGGGGTATGCAAGGTTGATGCTAACACGGCCTGGGTTGTTGCGGATGGCGGCATTATCCTTAAGACCACCGACGGCGGGACGAACTGGAGCGCGCAGACGTCGGGGACTACCAGCGACCTGAAAGGCATCTATGCCTATGATTCGAATATTGTCTGGGCGGTAGGCGCCGGCGGTGTGATACTTAAGACTATCAATGGCGGGACGAACTGGAGCGCGCAGGCATCTGGGACTACCAGTAAACTCAACAGCATTTCCGGTGGGCCCATCAGCACGGTAGCCTGGGCGGTCGGGGATACGGGAACGATTCTTCGGACCAGCGACGGCGGCGCGACCTGGCGTACCGTGTATGTAGAGACGACGAACAACCTCCGTAGCATCTCCGTTGCGGGGAGTTACTGCCATGTAGTCGGGGAGTGGGCGGCGATTCTGGACTGGCACTTCGTACCCGCGGTCTTATCCACGCGCAACCCGACTTCCGGGCAGATCGGCGCTGTTGTTTCCCTTACAGGCACCGGCTTCCATTCCACTGCCGGTAACGTGACGTTTGGCGGCGTTGTCGCTACGACTACATCGTGGTCGGATACTGCTATCGACGTGGTTGTGCCGAACGGCATTTCCGGCATTGTTGATATTGTTGTTGCCAGCACCTGCGCGGTGTCGAACTCGCTTACGTTTACGGTCATGGATCCCCGGATCACTTCTGTGCTCCCGATCTCCGGCGCGCAGGGACAGACCATGAACGTAGCCATCGTGGGGACTGACACGTCGTTTGCGAACGGCGTCTCAGTCGCTTCCTTCGGAGCGGGCATAACAGTCAACTCAACAACAGTCACCGACGCCACACACGCCACGGCAAACATCACCATCGCGGCGGGCGCGGCAGTTGGAACGAGAGACGTGAACGTGGTGACCGGCGGAGAGACGCCGGATCCCCTCCTGGCGGGCTTCACCGTCAGGGACGCCAAGATTGCCTCTGTGCTCCCGATCTCCGGCGCGCAGGGCCAGACTATGAACGTAGCCATCGTGGGGACGGACACGTCGTTTGCGAACGGGGTTTCTGTCGCAAATTTCGGAGCGGGCATAACCGTAAACAGCACCACTGTGACTGAC
>PHEX01000075.1 GCA_002843005.1 Candidatus Anoxymicrobium japonicum
CGTCTACCGCTTTAGCGGTAGACGGTGCCTGACCTGACCCCAAAAGTTAAGCGATTCAAAAAGGGCGTGACCTTGAGTCGAGAGTATCCAAAGCCGCCGGGTGGAGGGCGAAGGGCCGCGGCGATATTGGTTCCGGCGCTTTTACTGGCGGGTGTCGCCGCTCTTTGCGCGGTTTTGCTCACAGGCGTCGTGAAGTTCGGCGCGCCGTCGCTCTCCGGTGTATCCTTTTCGTCGCGCGTCGATGGCGCGCTTAAGCCGCTCGACTCAAAGACGCGTTTCACAACCGATATCCCGAGCCTTTACTGTTGCGCGCGCCTCCGCGCGTTCGCCGGCACGCGACTGGAGGCTCGCTGGTTCAAAGACGACAAGCAGGTCGGCGACTTCAAGGGAACGTTTGGCGCAATGGCTGGTTCTTCCGGCGCGAAATTCCTTACTTCCAGCGGGCGCGTGGCTTTCTGTCTGGAGCGCCCGGAGGCTGGTTGGGCGGCCGGCTCATACACCGTCAGGTTGCTGATTGACGGGAAGCTGGAAACAAAAGCGAAGTTCGTACTCGCGAAGGCCTCATCGGTTGCGACGCTCACGCGTTACACTGATCCCGGCGCGGCATTTTCGATCATGGTTCCTGAAAGCTGGGCCGCTGCGGATAAGGCGACACTCACCGGCGCGCTCATCGGTTTCATAGCACCCTCCGGGCCGTACCCGCCACGGTTCGTGGTGACCGATACCGACTTCACGTCCGCCGAGATTGGATATCTCAACGAGATAGTTCGGCAGGCGGCCGGCGCCCGAGCTGAAGTGTTGTTCACTCCATACTCGATAGGGGACATGGTAGGCGCGCGCAGGACGTTTGAGTGGGAGTACGAGGCTGACGGGCAACAGTACAAGTTGCGGTCGATCCAGGTGGTCGCGCAGGCCGAAACGAACGTTTACAGCATCGACTGCCACTCGCTGGCAATGGATTTTCGGGTGAACGAACCGATCTTCAACGCCGTCATCAACAGCTTTGAATAGAACACCTACACCAACCTCAATTTCGCGGGTGGCGTGCCGTTTTTTGTGCGGGCGATCCATGCGGCCGGATCACCGATCTCGTCTAATGTCGGCATCCGTTGCGCGTTCTCCCAGACTTTGTTCATGAACTCCACTCCCTCGGCTTCAACGACCGTGTCCACGAATTTCTGTCCGATTTTGTACTGCTCGAGTTTCAGATTGAGCCCGATGAGCCGCTGGAAGAGCTTCTCCGCTCTGCTTTTCGAATCTCGCCGCCGGTCGAACCGGCTCTTCATGTCGTCGTAGGATGGCAGCAGCGCCTGTCCGACCTGATCCATCACGTGGTTAGAGTAACCTTCGAGCACGGACATCACGGCCTGGAGCCGCGCCAGTATAGTGCGCTGTTCCGGCGTCATCACCATCGAGATGAGCCCACCCACCTTGAGCGCGTCACCTTCACCGACGGCGCCCCGTCGCATCTTGCGAAGGGAGTCCGGTCGCGCCATGCTCTTCCAGTCGATACCGCTGAGGTACTCCTGTGTCGATGACATCATGAACGGCCGCAACCAACCGTTGCAGTGGAACTCGAACGAGTGCGTCACCTCGTGCAGCGTGATCCACTGCCGGAACTCCGCGGGTTCGAGGCCGAGCTCCATTTCCACACGCCGTACGTTGGGCTCGACCACGTACAGCTTCCCGCCTTTATCCGGCTCCGGCAGCGACAGGTCGAACTGCCCGAGCACCTTCCGCGACAGGTATCCCATGATGATGCCGACTTGAACGCAGAGGACGGTCCGCGCGAGCTTCCGCGCGACGCGCCCCGACGACACGCCCTTCTCGAGCTCCATCTCCTCGAGCATCTTCACGTATCGCTCAGAGATACGGTCGAAGAGAAACCGGAACGACACGATGTTGGCGTCGATCCACTCCTGCTGGTTGAATACCTCGACGCGCTCGGGCAACCTTGATACCTTCAACTCCGTGTAGCCCGCGACCTGATCTTGCGAGTCGAGCAGCATCTTCTGGTAAGCCGCGACCATCGAGGGATGGATAGCCTCAGGCTTCTCTCGTTGCAGCTCGAGCGTCGCGACCGCTATCTCGCGCACGTGATCCCACGAGATAAGCCCATCCGCGGGTGACTTCATCGCGTTGCGCATCCCGCGCCCGAGCGGCGCGAAGTTGACCAGCTTGTGCGCGACCGTGTCTATCACTTTGAAGATCGCTTCGAGGAATGTTGTGGGTCGCGTCATAAGATTAGTGACCTACTTCTTTTTTTCCCACTTCTCCAGGTACGCGACCTGGCTCAATGTGCTTCCGCTCTGGATCTCACCGCGCAGACGGTTTTCTTTCTCGAGAACATCCATCGCGCGGTTCGCGAACTCGACCGCGCGTGCTTTGGGAATGATAACGACACCGTCGTCGTCACCCACCGCCCAGTCGCCCGGGTGGATGCGCACGCCCGCGATCTTTATCGGCGCGTTTATCTCGCCGAAGCCCTTTGGCTCGCCCGCGGTTGGCGTGATGAGCCGGGTCCAGACCCCGAAGCGCAACTCACGGATTTCAGGCGTATCGCGCACAGCGCCGTCGGCGACCACTCCCGCGATCTTGCGCCCGATAGCCGAGTGCGTGGCAAGTTCTCCCCACATAGCGGGACCCCGCCCGCCGGCGTCTATCACGATAACGTCACCTTCACCCGCCACGTCGATCGCCTCGACCGGCTTGGCCCAGTCGCCAGGGTAGGTGCGCACTGTCACCACAGGGCCGGCAATTTTTACGCCGTGCGTCACGGGACGGAGGCCCGCGAGATCGCCCGTTCTGTGCATCGCGTCGGATATGTTCGCGCATGAGACGCGCATGAGCGCTTCGCGGATGCCGGCGTCGTCCACGCGCTTGTAGAGGGTCGTTTCCCCGGCGACGCCGGTGAGCATCGCGTTCTTTATCTCGGCGGCGGCGGCTTTAGCGTCCGCGGACTTGATGATGGCACCACCGACGATGACGATCCGGGCGCCGTGCTCGATCGCGCGCGCCGCGGTCTCGGAGTTGACTCCGCCCGCGCAGGCCACAGGGATGTCCACGGCCCCGGCGACCTTCTCCAGAACCTCGAACGGGTCGCCGCCCACCATCTGGACGTCGATCGCCGTGTGCACCGCGATGTAGTTCGCGCCCGCAGCCTCGGCGGCCCTGGCGCGCTCCACAGGATCGGCAACCTCGATCATGTCCACCACGATCTCGGCGCCATAGTTGCGCGCCGCCTCCACGCACTCGGCGATGGTGGCGTCCGATGACGCTCCCAGCACGTCAATGATGTTCGCGCCCGCCTTCGCCGCAGTCTCGACCTCGGTGCGCCCAGCGTCGATGGTTTTCATGTCGGCGATTATCTTGTGATTGGGGAACGCCCGGCGCATCGCGCGCACAGCGTTGAGCCCCTCGCTCTTGATGAGAGGCGTGCCGATCTCGATCCAGTTCACGCCGCCCTCGATGGCCTCGCGGGCGACCTCGATCGCGCGCTCGAGATCGACGAAATCAAGCGCAACCTGCAGTACCGGTTTATTCATGTTTCTCCTAATCATATTACTCGCGCCGGGAGTGGAAATCCCGGTGATTTTCGACTGAGAAAGAGCGAAAATGAGTATAACACAAGGCAAGCTCGCGACGGCAGGCATGGCCTTGAGAGGCTGCCCTCAAGAGGAGTGGCGAAGGAATATAATGATGGTGTCGGTGGCTGTAAATGGGATTGCCAGTTTAGCGGGCAGGTGGCCATGTCTAAAGTACTGCTGATAAATCCTTCAAAAGAAGTCCCGCTTCTGGATTGGACGATGCGCTATCCTCCGTTAGGCCTTATGTCTATCGCGGCGGCTCTCGACGGGCATGAGGTTCAGATACTGGACATGAAAGTCGAGAAATTAAAAGAGAAAAAACTCAGAGCGAGACTGAGTTCAGTTGACATTGTCGGGATAACCGTCCTGACCCCTTCGATCGACTCCGCGCTGGAGCTTTGCCGGATCGCCAAAGAATGCGGCGCCCTCACGGTTCTTGGAGGCGCACATCCTTCGTTGATGCCTCAGGTCGTCCAGAATCCTGAGGTTGACATCGTCGTACGCGGTGAGGGCGAACTGACTTTCAAAGACATCGCGGATGGCAAACCTCTCGACTCCATGCCGGGGATAAGCTACATGGACGGAACCGGCGTCATCCACAATCCCGGCAGGCTCCCCGCGGATCTGAACGCGCTTCCTCGACCGAGAAGAGACCTGATATCTGAGAACCGGAAAAAATATCAGGCATTCGGCAAGCAGATGGACGCTGTAAGCACCGCCCGGGGCTGCCCTTTCCGGTGCAGTTTCTGCGCCGTGCCCATGATCTGGCAAGGCTACAGGGAACTTGCACCCCCGCAGGTTATCGACGAGATAAAACGAACCGGCCAGACCGAGATAGTCAGCATAGTGGATGACAACTTCTGCCATGACATGAGAAGGGTTGATGAGATATGCGACCTCATCATCTCCGAAGGACTGAACGACCGGTTGTACTCCGTTTTCTCCAGGGTGGATTCCATCGTTCGACATCCTGAGACGGTGAGAAAGATGGCAAGGGCCAACATGCGTGTGGTGTTCATCGGCATTGAGGCGGCTACTCAAGTCGCGCTGGACCGGATGAACAAGAAGACGAGAATCGAGGATATACACAGAGCCTGCGAGATTCTCGAAAAGAACGGGATGCTGATCTGGGCCGGGAACATAATCGGTAATCTGGACGATACGTACGAGGATGTGGAAGCTCTCATCGAGATGAACAAACAGTTGCCCATAGACATAGCCGATTTTACCGTCATAACCCCCTGGCCCGGAACTGACCTTTACCGGCTTGCGCTGGAGAACAATCTCATTGATGAGTTCGATTTCGCCGAGTACTGCGAATGCGAGCCCCAAATGCATACACCTCACCTCTCCAGGATCGAGATCATGGAACTGGAGATCAAGGCGTACATGAAGTTCTACGGTTTCTGGGCGATGCTGGGCCGGGTGCGAAGATGGTCCAGGAACGAGGAACAAAGGTGGCTCGTCGAGAGGAATTCAAAGGGGTTCAGGTCGTTTTGGAAGTTCAGAAACAAGTCTGCGTTCTATTTCTGGAGGAGTTATAAAAAAACGGTCGGAAAAACGGAAAAGACGAAGATTCGAAAATACAGCCCGCTGGTCTCGACCCCAAAGCTATACTCGATCGGCGCGGGCATCTTCGCCGCCGCCGCAACATTGCTACTGACAATCCTGGCAAGTCATTACCACAGTCAGTATTCGTCTCGCCCGCCGGCGTTTGTCACAACGGATCTGCTTTTCTCCAGCGTACTTGTGGCATCTACAACCGCGGTCGTCGCTACCTGGTTCGCGATAAGATCCTATCGCAGAGGATGGATTTTGTCCGTCCGCAAACGAAGACCGGCAAGGAAGAAATGGTCTGTTATTGAGAAATCGCTGCTGAATGGAATTGCTTATTCAACAGCGGCTCTCATCGTGACGGCGATATTGATATCAGTTGTCGCAGCCGGCTGGTCCTCTTCCCGGCTTACTTATGAGGTGAAGGAAATCCTTGTCACCGCCATCGCCTTCCTGACGGCGTTGCCGGTTTCCTTCTATGCGATACGCGCCGCCAGAAACGAAGAGATCACGAGAAATTAATTCAATTGATCCCTTCGGATCCCAGATTTTTCAGTAGTTGCGCAGGAGAGCAAATCGGAACTGCCGCGCCTATCCGCGCGCGCGACGCGGCTCAAAGGTGGCTGGCGCGATTTTTATACCGTGGTGAGCGCCGTCGCGGAAGGCGGGCCCGCGGTGCGGAACCGAATGCGGCGATTGGTCCGCCCCATGGTGTTTATGGAGCTGGCGGAGATGCTGAGCGCGGCGCGCGCGAGGACGTTCGTTGAGCAGCCTTGACGCGAAAGAGTATTAACATTACCATGTAATTATAATTGCATAGTAATGACATACTAAGGATAGTGCTTATGGATCTGATTACGTTCAACCCATGGTGGAGGGACGGCAGGGTGCCCGCCTCTCTCGTGGGAAAGAAACGGCGGTTGCTGACCGGGCTCTCGGAATATATGGATCTGCGGCAGATGTTGATCCTGTACGGACTGCGGCGAGTGGGCAAGACCACCACCATGTTCCAGTTGATTGACTGCCTCCTCGAGCGCAAAGAAGCCGATCCATATCACGTCCTTTACTTCTCTTTCGATGAGGAGAGGGCCGATATCAAGGAGATACTGGCGGCTTACGAGAGGGAGATCATCAGAGAAGACCTGCCTCGCGACAGGAAGACCTACCTGTTTCTCGACGAGGTGCAGAAGCTCGACAACTGGCCGGACAAGGTCAAAGTCATCCATGACATGTATCCGAGCGTGAAGCTTTGCCTCTCCGGCTCGGCTGCCATAAACATCTCAAAAGGAGTGAAAGAAAGTCTGGCGGGAAGGTTCTTCGAGACCAGGATCGATCCTCTTGATTTCGATGAATACCTGGAGTTCTCGGGCGATGACATCGACAAGAAAAAGGAGAAGGTTTTTGAGCTTCGGATACGGCGCGCTCTCGAGGGATTCATGGCGAACGGAGGCTTCATAGAGGCGCTGGAGCTCAGCGAGATTCAGAGGAACAAGTATTTCAAGGAGGGTCTGCTCGAGAGAGTCATCTATCGCGACCTGCCGGAGAGCTTTCGAATAAACTCCCCCGACCTTTTGCACAGATGCCTGCGCGTCTGCGCCGGGAGACCGGGCATGCTTCTCGACTACAAGAACCTGGGGCAGGATCTCGGCCACGACCAGCGGACCATCGCCGCATATTTCTCCTACCTCGAATACTCGCTGCTGGTGAACAAGCTCTATAACTACTCGCCCAATCTTCTAACGAGCGAGAAGAAGATGAAGAAGGTCTATCTGTCGAGCACGGCGTTCAGCAAGGCACTATCTCCCCGAGTCGGCCGCCCCGAGCTTATTGAGCAGTTCTTCGCAAACGTCCTGAAGGCCCGCTTTTTCTCGAGAACCCCCCAAAAAGACGAGGTGGATATGGTCATAGTGTGCGAGGGGGAATTGGTCCCGGTGGAGGTCAAGATCAGATCTGAAGTCAGGAAGCGGGACGCCGCGCCCCTGTTCAAGTTTCTTCACAGGCACAAGGCCGCCAGGGGATACATAATCTCGGACGGCGCCGAGACCTCGTTCTCAGACGGAGACAAGTCGGTTGAGGTGATTCCCTGCTGGATGTACTGGACGTTGATGGGCAAGCTTGGCGATCACTAAGTGCCCCTTTCCATAAATACGGTAACGTATCGAGAGCGTCGATGCGCCGTTCCTTAAAAGGCCGCGCGACCGAGTCGTACTCGGTGAGTACGGCGAGGCGCCCCGGCGTCCCACAAGATGATCTCCTCTTTGGCGGCCAGGCTTTTGAGCTTTGAAGTAAACCCTGATTTGGAGCACAGCAGGTAGAAGTTTTTGCCTCCTGGATTCACTCCCGAGGCATCCACTTTCTCTTTCAGCAAATGATAGACTCCTGCGCCCATCATGGAGTTTTGCCACTTGCACTCTCCCCAGAGGTACTCCCTCTTCTTTTCTCCGGCGCCACAAATATCTATCTCGCGGTTCTTGTCCCAGTACCGACCCAGTCTCGTGACAGTTATTGGCAAGTTGCCGCGTGCGCTCATCGCGAGCACGGCCTGTCTTACCACTTCTTCAGTGGGCCGACCCAGGAAGGCGCTCAGCCCCGCTTCGACCCGCTTCATCACGAGGCCTTGCTGCCCGGCATCTATCAAACCCGCATATGGGTGGACAAAGCGGAACCAGAAGCGAATGAAGTTGTCCGTGATCACGTATCGGCCTTTCTTTGACTTGACAGGGTTCTTTTCGGTGGCCGGCACTTCTCTTTTTATCAGTTGGATTCCCTCAATTTTCCTCAAATACACGCTGAGGTCTTCGGCCTTCTTTCCGACGGCGCTCGAAATCTCGGCCAACTTTCCCGCGCCACCGGCGATTGCTTCGAGAAGGCCGAAATACATGGCAACATCACCGAGCTCCTGTCCGACGATTGTGTTGCCCTCCCCGAAAAAAAGGCCCCTCGGGTTGACCACCTTTTGGGCTATGAAGTCTCTCAGGTTCCGGTGCCGGGCGGCCTCCGACAGGTACATAGGCATCCCGCCCATAACCGCGTACCCCTCTACCCTCCTCGTGAAGTCCCATTCTTTCAGGAACAGCGAAGCCTGCGTTAAGTCGAGCGGTTTTATCTTCAGCATGAGCGGCTGTCTCAGGTAGAGGGGCTCCCGTCCGCCGAGAAGCTGCTCCATTTGCCGGACGGCCGAGCCGCACAGAACCAGCATCATGTTGGACTTGCCCGCAAATCGCTCGAGCCTGGCGGAGATCTCGCCTGGAATCGATTTGTTCTGCCTCCAGACCTCGGGGAATTCGTCTATCACCACGACGACCTTGTCCGATCGTCCAACGTAACTCTCGAACATATAGCCGATAGCGTCCCGCCAGTTGTCATGGTGTATTGGCGTATCGTGCGCAACGAGCTTTTCCATTTCCTCAGAAAACTCGAGCGCCTGCTGGGTCTCGGCCTTCTTTATTGCCGTGTAGAAGACGTGAGGCTTGTCCTTTGCGAACTGAAGCAGAAGGCGAGTTTTGCCCACCCTCCTCCTTCCGTAAACTACGACGAGATGTGTGCCCGGGCGCTCATAAATTTCGTCCAGGGCGCGAAGGTCTTCTTCCCTGTCCAGAAAGACGTTTTTTCTCATCAGATTCCCCTTCCGCATTTATCAGAATTGATAATATTATAATATCCATTCTAATATATCGCAACGGTGGTGGCCTGATGCGGCCCGAGAGACTGCCCTCCCTCTTGAGCCGCGTCGCGCGCGCGATTCCATCCTGCGGAGCAAATGCGGTATCATAGAATTTGTTGACACTGTTGTCAGGAGAAACAAATGACCGACCCAAAACATCCAGTCAGAATAGGATTGCTCGGCTGTGGCACTATCGGCTCGGGCGTCTTCCATCTCGCGCGTAAAAACGCCGCGGAGCTCGCGGAGGCCGCGCGCAGGCCGCTCGAGATTGCGCGCATCCTGGTTAAAGACCTCGACGAGCCGCGCACCTTTCCGGCTGACCGCGCGCTGATGACGACTGACGCGGAGATTGCGCTCCACGACCCTGAAATCGACATCTTCATCGAGGTCATGGGTGGCGTAAAGCCCGCGCGCGAGTTTGTGCTTGACGCTCTCGGGCGCGGCAAGTCACTTGTGACCGCAAACAAGGAACTTATCGCGCTCCACGGGCGCGAGATCATGGAGGCGGCGGCGAAGACAAACGCGCATGTCCGTTTCGAGGCTGCGGTAGGCGGTGGCATTCCGCTCATCAGGCCGCTCGAGGAGTCCCTCGGCGGCGACAACATTATGAAGATCATGGGCATCGTAAACGGCACCACAAACTATATCCTCACCCGCATGAGCACTGATGGAAGCACATACGCACAGGCTCTTGCCGGGGCGCAGAAACTGGGTTACGCGGAAGCGAACCCGTCATCCGACATCGAAGGTGATGACGCCGCGAACAAGCTGGCGATCCTGTGTTCGATCGCGTTCCATGCCGGCGTCACCGCCGACCAGATATACCGCGAAGGAATATCCCGCATCCGGCCTGAGGATATTGACAACGCTCGCGAGCTTGGATACGCGATCAAGTTGCTGGCGATCGCCGAGCGCGGTGACGCGGGCATTTCCGCGCGCGTTCACCCGGCGATGATCCCGCTCGACCATCCGCTCGCCGGCATATCCGGGAACTTCAACGCCGTGTTCGTGATCGGGGAGTCAGTGGGCGAGTTGATGTTTTACGGGCAAGGCGCGGGCTCACTGCCGACCGCGACCGCGATCCTCGGTGACGTCGTCAACATCGCGCGCAACCTCGCCCGCCCGCCCGCCTCGACGCGCTCATACTGGTCGCGCGAGGCTGAGATCATGCCGATAGAGGACGTTTCTACGCGCTTCTACGTGGTGCTGAAGGTCGTTGACCGCCCGGGCGTTCTCGCGAAGATCGCGGGCGTTTTCGGCGAGTGTGACGTAAGCCTGGAAAATGTCGTTCAAAAAGGGATCGGCGACAGCGTCCAGATCGTGTTGATAACTCACAAAGTGCTCGAGCGTAACTTCCGTGCCGCGCGCCGGGGCCTCGAGAGCCTGGACGAGGTCGAGGAAATCCCAAGTGTGATCCGCGTCGAATAGGGGATTACGCAACAAAGGGGCCTGACCCCGGTGTTGCGTTTCCCTGCGTATCCCGTTGGTCGAACATACACTGATGAGATTGCCTGGCTGATATCGAGATCAGCGTTTTCCAGATATCCTCGACATGGAGCGGATTGAGAACGCGGACGCCACTAATACTGAAGGTCTGCTCGCCGTTATAAAGAACCGCGCCAGCCGCGACGCGCTTGATCCTCAACGCATGGAACTGTTCGAGTCCCTTGACGAAATCCGTGGAGAAGGTCGCTGCGGACTTGATCTCCACAGGCGTGATCACGCCTTTTTCCCGGATGAGCAGATCGACCTCGTTGCCGTGGGAATCCCGGAAGAAATAAATCTCCGGCCTGATTCCCCTGTTGAGCGCGGCCTTCATGATGTCTGCGATAACGAAATTCTCGTACAGGCTCCCTCGCAAGGGATCGCGGGAGGCCTGTTCCTCCGTGTGAATGCCGAGCAGAAAGGCGGCGAGCCCCACGTCGGTGAAGTATATTTTGGGCGACTTGATCACCCGCTTTTGGACGTTCTCGAAAAACGGAGGCAGTTCGAACACGACATACGAAGCCTTCAGCACCGAGAGCCAATTCCTAATCGTCGTGCCGGAAGCGCCCACATCGTTGCCGAGCGAGGCGAGGTTGACCACCTGTCCCACCCGGCCAGCCAACAAGGTGAGGAACTTCTGGAACTGCGACAGATCGCGCAACTGGATCAAGGCGCGGACATCCCTCTCGACGTAGGTCTGAAGGTAGCCGTTGAAAAACCGGCGCGGCGCCAACTTCTCCTCGTGAAGCCCGGGGAAAAACCCGCGACGGATCAAGTCGAAGGCGTCCAACGCCGAGTCGTAACGACGGAGTTCATGAAGCGAGAACGGCCACAGGGTCAGCATGGCCGTCCGACCCGCCAGCGACTGGCTGATCGCCTCGTGCAGTCGCGGTTGATGGCTTCCGGTCAGGATGAACCGCCCGCGTTTCCTGGTCTTGTCGACCATACCTTGAATGTAGGAGAGCAGCGCGGGAAGTCGTTGCGCCTCGTCCAGGATGCCGCCGCTTTCCATTCGGTCGAGGAATCCCCGCGGATCGGCTTCAGCCGCCATGCGCACATCCGGATCCTCGAGCGAAAAGTATGGCATGTCCGGAAACGTCATCCGGGCCAGGGTGGTCTTGCCCGACTGGCGGGATCCCAGGATGGTCACCACGGGATACTCCGCGGCGGACTGAACCAGTTCTTCCGTGATGTCTCGAATGATCATTGCCATAGGATAAGGCATGCGCGTGCAAAAGGCAAGTTAAAAGTCTGATTTGCACATTTAGACGGCGGGAGGATTAAGGTGGGGGGCGAGGTACCCCCCTGACAAGGGGGGCTAGGGGGGTTTTGCCCCAACCCTCTCCCACCCCACGCGCTTCGCCCGCGGTGACCCCGGGGCGAGGGGGCGCACATTGTGAACATAACTTGTTATAATCACAGCGAAAAG
>PHEX01000076.1 GCA_002843005.1 Candidatus Anoxymicrobium japonicum
TTCATTATGCGCGCCGCCGCCTCAAGGTCTTCGAGCCTTCCGTTAGTGCAGGAGCCCAGCACCGCCTGCTGTATCTCGAGTCCCGCGATTTTAGGGTCGTCCACGTCTTTCACGTTGTCCACGTTGTGCGGGCAGCTCACTTGCGGCGCGATGTCCCCTGCCGCGAAGTCGTAGGCGGCTTCGTAGGCGGCATCGGCGTCGGCATAGACCGGGTCGAACCTTCCGTCGGTGCGCTCGCGAAGGTATGCGAACGTCTTTTCGTCCGGCGGGCAGATGGCGGCCTTCGCGCCCATTTCCATCGCCTGATTGCATATAGTCATCCTGCTGCCGACAGAGAAATTCTCGACGGTGTCGCCGTAGAATTCGCAGGACTTG
Source organism: Candidatus Anoxymicrobium japonicum (assembly GCA_002843005.1). NCBI lineage: Bacteria > Bacillati > Actinomycetota > Candidatus Geothermincolia > Candidatus Geothermincolales > Candidatus Anoxymicrobiaceae > Candidatus Anoxymicrobium > Candidatus Anoxymicrobium japonicum. The sequence goes on from PHEX01000076.1 coordinate 376, forward strand.
TAGTCCGCGCCGTCCGCGCCGAGTTTTCCTATGACTTTTAGTATTACGTCTTTGGAGTAAACCCCGTTGCCGAGGTTTCCCTCTACGTTTATCCGCAGGGTTTCGGGAACGCGCAGCCAGAGGCTCCCGGTCGCCCATACCGCCGCCATCTCGGTGGCGCCGATGCCCGTGCTAAAAGCCCCAAGGCCGCCGTAGGTCGTGGTGTGCGAGTCGGTTCCGACTATGAGCATTCCCGGCTTCACGTGCCCCTTTTCGGGAAGAACCTGATGGCAGATGCCCGCGCGGATGTCGTAGAAGTTTTTGATGCCGTATTCCTTGACTATGCCGCGTATCCACTTGTGGCCTTCCGCGGTCTTGATATCGTTTGCGGGAACCCTGTGGTCGAGCGGAATCACTATCTTGTCCGCATCCCAAACCCGTTCCACGCCTATCGTCTTGAACACCTTCGAGACGAGAGCCGCGTTCTCGTGGCTCATCGCCACGTCGACCTGCGGGTTCAAAATCTCGCCCACGTCGCATTCCTTTCGGCTCGAGTGAGCCGCGAGTATCTTTTGAGCTATGGTCTGCCCCATCTTTACACCCCGTTGTTATACCGTAAATGACAATCGATGTAAAAAGTTATCCAATCATTTTCAGTCAATCGCGTTATTTCATATCTTCTGGTCGAGCCGCTTGGTGTAATACGCTATCCCCTCGAACCTCTCGTAGTCCAGCGACTCGAAAAGCCCCTTCGATTCAGGATTAGGTTCTTCTATCTGCAGGCAAAATATGCCGAGTCCCTGTTTTTCGAACCATCTTTCGCACTCTGCCACAAGCCGCTTCCCAAGCCCCTTTCGCCGGTATTGCGGCACCACGGCAAGGCGGTTTATCCATCCCTTTCTCGTGTCGTGGCTTGCAACAACTGTTGCCACAAGCTCGCTGTCATCAAAGATGCCGAAGAAGCCGATGTGGTTCTCGTCAGCCATCTGGCGCGATACCTCGTCCCGGCTGTCCCTTCCGTCGGGTTTGTAATGCAGCCCGGCGCGTTTCCAACACTCAATCATTATGTCGTAGTCCCACGGCCATAGCTTGCGAGTTTCCATTAATAATCCCTTGTAATGCTATTGTGGGCTTTTGTGATTTAAAGGTTGCTTATTTCAAGCCCCCGTTGAATATCAAACACGCAGGGAAATAAACGCGTATCTGAAAAAGTCGCCGAGCTACGAAACGTGCTTGCATCACTGCAAATACAAGCGAAGGAAAAGGAATTCACGGCGAATCACAGCGAATTGAAGAGAAACGGAACCGTATAACTGCCGGATATGGGGGACTTGAAAAAATGCGCAACGGCATGGCCCAGACGAATACGGCGCAGAAAAGGAAGGATTGGAGTTCATGCTGAAAGAAGTGGAAAGACGGATAGGTGAAAAAAGAAAAACAATGGTGTGGCACATCACCATTTTGTCCAATCCCACGGTTTGCCATTTTTGACAATATCTTCTACTTCGATGTTGTTGCTCAACTCCTGCCAATATTTACGAGATAAGCGCCATTTTTTCCCAGGTTTTCTTAGATTATATTCAGGTCGTTCTAATATTCGTTTTGGGACCTTCATGCAACAGGCAGTTTTCATCTCACTATCAAGCAATATGAAGATGAAATACTTACATACCCCCAGTTCCTTTTCAGAGATGTCAAAAACAGTTAGCCCACCTTTTCCTGCAGGCGTTTTATTATATTGTGAGATTCTTCGGGATTTAATCTCTACTTTTTTCCCGTCGTTGGTTTCTGCATCGTATGGTTCGTTTTGTTTGATTGACTCTGGTGTTTTCAGTCCACACTTTATAATCGCCCATGCTTCAGCATATGTTTGTCCAGTTCCCGGATTTGATCTGAATCCTTCCTCTTCCAACTTTATTGCAGCCTTACGGAATTTTTCTAACATATGCATCTTGTTATCCAAAGAACTCATGAAATCACCCTATTTATACCTAATATTACGCATTTCCATTAATAATCCCTTGTAATGCTATTGTGGGCTTTTGTGATTTAAAGGTTGCTCCTCGCTACCGCTGTTTAGCCTTTTGTCGCCTCGTGTTTCCCACTGTCGTTTACGGCTTCCGCTTCCGTTTGTCTCCACCACATCTTTTTTGAAGAGGTCTGCGCATTCCATCTGTATGACGCAGGCGGACGAGAGGCCAAGCTACGACGAATACTTCATAGAGATGGCGCATGTCGTTGCAAAACGCTCGACCTGTCTGCGCAGGAAGGTGGGGGCGCTCTTTGTCAAGAACAACCACATACTCTGCACAGGCTACAACGGGGCGCCAAAGCATATCCGCCACTGTTCGGATACTGGCTGCCTTCGCGCTAAGCTGGATGTTCCAAGCGGCACGCGCCACGAGCTTTGCAGGGGATTGCACGCCGAGCAGAACGGCATACTTCAGGCCGCGCTCTTCGGCATTTCGCTTCGGGGTTCGACGCTCTACTGCACGAACGTCCCCTGCGTCGTCTGCGCCAAGATGCTCATAAACGCGGGCGTGAACGAGGTCATCTACGAGGGCGACTACGCCGACGACCTCGGCAAGATAATGCTTTACGAGTCCGGCATAAGCGCATTTCGCTGGAAGAACGGCAAGAGGGAGCCGGTCCGGTTCGATGCGGACAGCATAGATCCATCGCTTTCGGATTTCGTGCCATTGGAAAAAAGAGGACTCTAAATTACGTTCGTTGCGGCATTCACCTTTTCAGCCAGTTCTTCAATGGTGCCTTCGTTGACTATCATCACGTCGGCCATCGCTATGACGCTGCCCAGCCCCCATCCAAGCTCCCTGAAATCCCTGTTCTTAACGGACGCCTCGCCAATGAAATCGTCGTCGTCCCTTTTCCTTGCGAGTATGCGTTCGTAGCGGGTCTTGGGCGAGGCGTGTATCGCGACCAGCCTGAAATCGCTGCCAAGCTCGTTCTTGAAAAACTCGATCTCCTCGCTGTTGCGTACGCCGTCTATCACGACAGCATCAAGTTCGAGTGTTTCGGTGCGCATCCCGGCAAGTTTCTTTGCCGTGCGTTGAGCCCATATCGACGGGCCGTGAATCCTTCTCATCTCGGTCGCGACCATCCCGACGTAGGAGTCCTTGAGTTCGAGACCTCTTCGGCGGACCTCGTCCCAGACCATGTCGCCCATGCGTATGACCTGCAATCCCCGTTCCTTTACGATGCGCACGGCTTCTGACTTGCCGGAGCCCGGCATGCCGGTAAATGCAATCACCTTCATAGACGGGTGGATGAACTAAAAAGTTAATAAGGTTTTGAGGGAAAAGCGAGTTTACGCCCAAAAATCATGCGTAGTGATAAACGTATTCTACCGGCACCCTGCACGCCTTGCCGATAGTGCAGACCTTTTGAGAAAGAGCTTCGAGCGCCTCGAGTTTTTGCTTTGGCTCAGAACTCTTGACGAATACATCCTCGCGTATGCGGACAACTTCGCCGTTCTCCAGCTCCATTTCAGATTCCACCCTAAGCTCGTCTATCTTCACGCCTCGCTTCTCGGCGACGGCGCGATAACTGAACGCCTGGCAGGCCGCAAGTGATGCGAGGAAGTATTCGGATGGCATCGGCCCCGAATCGTCACCATCCTTTTCCACCGGCTTGCTTACCATGAATTCGAAATCCCTTACCGTCGCCCTGTTCACGAACTTGGCGAGGCTTTCCACGTTGCACTTCTCTATGAATCCCATACGAATCGCTTCCTGCTTCCTTTTACTGACGACGCGAACGCCATAACGCAAGACGTCATTCCTCGATACTATGTAACTCGGCTATCTGTTATTTATTCATAATATATTCGTGGATGGACGCCGCGGCTCTTTTCCCTGCTCCCATCGCGGATATGACCGTCGCGGCGCCGGTCACGACGTCGCCGCCCGCGAACACGCCCGCCTTTGTCGTTTTGCCGTTCTCGTCCGCGACTATGCGCCCTTTTCTGTCGCTCTCAAGTCCCGGCGTGGTGTGCTGTATCAGGGGATTGGGCGAGTTGCCTATAGCGATTATCGCCATGTCTATGTCGAGGGAGAATTCCGAACCCCCGACAATCTTCGGGCTTCTCCTGCCGCTCGCGTCAGGCTCGCCAAGCTCCATCCCCACGCACTCCATCGCTAAGACATTGCCCGCGTCGTCGCCGAATATCCGCGTCGGGTTTGTCAGTAGCCGGAAATCTATGCCTTCTTCTTTCGCGTGTTCTATCTCCTCTCTGCGGGCCGGCATCTCCTCGTCGCTTCTGCGATAAACGATATATACCTTTTCCGCGCCAAGGCGCAGAGCAGTCCTTGCGCTGTCCATCGCCACGTTTCCTCCGCCGACGACGGCCACGCGCCGCCCCTTTCGCACAGGCGTGTCGTATTCGGGAAACTCGTAGGCCTTCATCAGGTTAACGCGCGTCAAAAATTCGTTCGCGCTGTAAACGCCATTGAGGTTCTCCCCTTCTATGCCCATAAAGTTCGGCGCGCCCGCGCCGCTTCCGACGTAAACCGCGTCGTAGCTTTCGAGCAACTCGTTTATCGTGAGGGTTCTCCCTGCGACCACGTCGAGTTCGATCTTCGCGCCCATCTTCTCGACGAGTTCTATCTCTTTTGCGACTATCGATTTCGGAAGCCTGAATTCCGGTATGCCGTAAACGAGAACCCCGCCCGGTTTGTGCAGCGCCTCGAATATCGTGACCTTGTGACCGAGTCGGCAAAGCTCGCCAGCGCAGGTAAGACCGCCGGGGCCGGAGCCTACGACCGCCACCCTCTTGCCGGTGGGGGCAGCGACCTGCGGCACTTCCACGCCCGCATTGCGTTCATAGTCCGCGACGAACCGTTCAAGCCTGCCTATGGCGACAGGCGCGCCCTTCTTTGCGAGTACGCACTCCTTTTCGCACTGGTTCTCCTGCGGGCAGACGCGTCCGCATATCGCGGGAAGCGCGTTCTTCATTTTTATCTGCCGCGCGGCGCCCGAAAAGTCGCCTTTCTTTATCTTCGCTATGAACTGCGGGATGTCCACGCCGACGGGGCAGCCCTTTATGCACTGCGGGTTCTTGCATTCGAGGCAACGCATCGCTTCCTTTACTGCAAGCTCTTTGCCGTAGCCGAGCGCCACTTCGTAGAAGTTGTGTATCCTCTTCAGAGGATCCTGATGCGGCATCCCCGTGCGGTCGAGGTCTATGGCCATCAGTTGCCGCCTCCGCATTTGCAGGTGTGCCCGCGTCCGCGGTGGTGTTCGTGCTCATTGTCATGTTCCTGACCATGCCCGCATCCGCAACCCTTGCCGTCACCGCTACCGTGGTCGCCACCTTGGCCGCTCTCCGCATGTCCGCTTTCGTATCGTTCAAGCGATTCCTTTTCCTCGCCGCGATATGCGCAAAGCCTCTTTTTCAGCTCCGCGAAATCAACGGCATGGCCGTCGAACTCGGGTCCGTCCACGCAGGTGAATTTCGTCTCTTCGCCCACCGTGACCCTGCACGCGCCGCACATGCCGGTCGCATCAACCATTATAGTATTAAGGGAAACTATAGTCTCTATCCCAAAGGGTCGCGTCGTTTTGCAGACGGCGTCCATCATCGGCACCGGGCCTATCGCCCATATTTTGGATATGCCGTTTTTGCCGCCTTGTTTCCGCTCCTCGATTACCTTTTTCAACACGTCGGTGACGAATCCGCGCTGCCCCTTGCTGCCGTCATCGGTCGCCACGTGAAGTTCGCTGCTCGCCGCGTGCATCTCATTTTCGAGTATGAGTAGGCTTTCGCACCTTGCGCCGATGATGGCTATGACCTCGTTGCCCGCTTCCTTGAGCGCCCTTGCTATGGGGTAGACGGGAGCCACGCCCACGCCGCCGCCCACGCATACGACCGTGCCAAAATCTTCGATCTCGGACGGCCTGCCGAGAGGTCCGATGAAGTTGGCTATGAAATCCCCTTTTTCGAGCCTGCCAAGTTCCTTTGTGGTCTTTCCCACTTCCATGAATATTACAGTAATAGTTTCCTCTTCGCGATCGAAGTCGGCTATCGTAAGCGGTATGCGCTCGCCCTTTTCGTGTATGCGCAACGCTATGAACTGCCCCGGCTCGGCCTTTTTGGCGACGAGCGGCGCCTTGATTTTGAACAGCTTTATCTCCGGCGAAAGGACGCGTTTTTCAACTATCTCATACATTGTCCCATCATCTCTTTTTCACGGAAAATACCCTGAAGATATTTAACAATAATTGGTGAAAATCGTTAAACCGGAATTGTTTTTGTTGTTGGAACGCCTAAATTACGATATGGATTGCTAATTTGAGTTATTTTGGCAGAAGTATGGTATGCGTCAGTACGACAATAATGCGAATACAACTAATCACTTATAATACAACTAATCACCTATTAATGTAATCGCGTGTAATCGCGTGCATATTCTTGCAGCATATGATTCAAACCGCACCGATTATAAACCCCGCCCGGATACGAAATTGCCCGGATGGGAAGCACCCATTTGAATCGAATCGAAATAAATAGAATCGAAATAAATAGAATCGAAATAAATCGAATCGAAATAAATCGAATCGAATCGGACAGGAAACCTGCGCCGAATCGAACCGAAAACAAGGCCGGTGGCTCCCAGACCGTGACAACAGTTGTCAAAGTCCTTATATATGGGATTTGACATACACAAAAAGGCTCGCAAAAGCCTGCCGCCAAAGGGGTTCGTATCCTTTGGCAATGAGCGAATGGGTAAAACTGCTGTGTGGCATGATTCGAGAAATATGGCCGGTCTTTATATATGAGAATCAGATGATCATTTATAAACTATTTAACATAATCTCCGAGCGAGAAATCTCCGACCTTTAGGTCGGGGATGAATCGCCCGGATTGGCCTTCTTTTTGGAAAAAGTTCTTTTTCTC
>PHEX01000077.1 GCA_002843005.1 Candidatus Anoxymicrobium japonicum
AATATGCCAGCGATAATGAAATTGTGCGGCAGAGCAATTCTATTGGCATCAGGAAGGATTGCCGGAATTGGCGATACCCAACCGGTTGTATATAGATATCTGAAAGGAAGGATTTCCCTGGCGGGTGAACGGCATTTCGAAGCGCGGCATCCGACTACTGCAGAGGTTACTTTTACATGTGTTCGGGTCCTAGATAATGAGCGAAAAGTGAGTGCTTATGTTGACGTGACGAAAGGCTTATACCTCGAGATAACTTACAAAGTGCATGAAAGAGTGCATTCGGCACAAGTGGGCTTCCTTCTTTGGAATTCGCAGGGCATTTGTGTCCTGACAAGTACAAATTGGGACAATAATACATCCCTGTACGATAGAGACCTGGGTACTGGTGAATACTGTGCCAACTGCTACATTCCTGGCAATTGCTTGCGCCCAGGACAATACTCCGTAGACATAGCGTCAAGCGTGCCAGGTTACAAAATGCTGGACGAAATTAGAGATTCTATTGCTTTTGAAGCAATTGACCACGGGAGCATTGAGACGAAACTATCTCAAGGGCGACTGGGGGTTATAGCACCTGTATTGGATTGGGTAACGACCAAAACTGTTGAGTGAGAGGGTATAGAGCAAAATGCTGTTAGTTCATATGGTAAAGCTGGTCAAAGCAAGGCTATACAGGAGCGCACGTACTTTGGCTGACAGGCAGATGCGTCGGCAAATGTATTACGATCTTTTGAGAAAGTGGGGAATACGCTTTGTGCCAATCCGTTTGGGAAATGGCAACAGGATGTGGATTGATTTGCACGATGAGGTGTTAGGGCATTATTTCTTTATCCACCAAGAATACGAGCCTTTCGAGAGTTCTCTCTTTGAGCAAGTTATAGAGCCAGGGATGACTGTAGTAGATGTGGGTGCTAATGTCGGATACTACACTTTATTAGGCGCTTCACGTGCAGGGCCCAGTGGTACCGTGATTGCTTTCGAGCCTGATTTAACGAATATAAAATTGTTACAGCGAAATATGCAAATAAACAGGTTTTCAAACTCAATCTGTGAGAAAGCAGCCGTTTTGGGTTTTGAAGGAATGGCTATGCTATATCTGTCTAATAACAATTTTGGAGATCACCGCGTATTCGATGCTTGCGACGATGATATTCTTAATAAAGGAGTAGCCAGGAAATCAGTTGAAGTCCCGGCAGTCTCACTAGATAAGTATTTGAAAAAGTCAGGTTTTCGTGCCGATGTTGTTAAGATAGATATTCAGGGGGCGGAAATGTTGGCTTTGCCAGGCATGATCGAAACCTTGTCAAACCCCAGAGTTGTTCTATTTTGTGAATTCTGGCCTTATGGTTTGCGTAAAGCAGATACCAGCCCAAAGCATTTCTTAGAATCTCTAAAAGAGTTGGGATTCGAGCTATTTGAAATCATTGAAACTAGCCGGAGTGTCACTCCTGTAAACATTAGTGAACTGTCTGAGCGATTTCCGGACATGGGTTATGCAAATCTGTTTTGTATACATCCATCACGGAGCAGAGAATTCCTAACAACCTACCTGCGGTAAAAGGCGAAGAGGAAAGGAGCGGATGACTATCTGTTGTAATAAGGTGATTGAGATCGCGTGGAAGCACAGCGTGGGCCTGCGTATCTGGTTGGCGATCCATTGCCGGCCGGTTTTCTCACGCCTGTATTCCGTTATGGATACAGAGGCCGAAGTTCCCGTCCAGGTTGCTGCCTATCGGTTGATCACTGAGTGGTATCTCCAGCCAGGGGATTCCGTCCTGGATGTAGGCTTTGGGTTGGGATATAGCCTAAAGATCATGGCCGCGAAAGCAGACCGGTTAGCGGGCATTGAAATTGACCGGAAAGCCATAGCACGGGCACGAAGATCGTTGAATCATCCCAAGATAGTAGATCTAAGACATTACAACGGCTACGTGATCCCGTATGAAGCGCGTAGCTTTGATGTAGTGACCTGTGTAGATGTGATTGAGCATGTCCCTGATTACTTGCGGCTGATGCGAGATATGTGTAAGGTTGCCAGGCGTGCTGTAGTTATTTCAACGCCAAACCGAAGGCCAGAATATACGAAACCCGATGGCTCACCCAGAAACCCCTGGCATCTTCGTGAATGGAGTTGCGACGAATTTGATGCCATACTACGGCAAATTGGAGTCAAATACGAGTGGAACTTTCTCAACGGTCCGTGGGAAGGCCCTTTTGAAGTCTCGCGTCAGATCACAGAAACAACCATGGCGCTGATACCTGCAATATACACGAGCGCCGATTAATCTGGAGAGAGTCTTGTCTAAGTCTAATGTGCTCCGAGTAGATAGTGCCCGCTGGCAAGAGGCTCAAGGGTTTGAACTGCAGTGCGCTGAGCAATCCGCCCCTGCTGGGGATGACTACAACCTGTGGTGGCGGGAGGCTTTTAACCGGTACGAGGTTTTGCAGGGGAGACGCTTGCCTGACGTGCTTGAGGTAGGATGCGGCCCCCACACAAACATCAGGCTGATACTGCCTTGTATCTCTTTTGAGCGGTTGTGGTTGGAAGATCCCTTGATCCATACGTATTTGAGGCTAAAGCGGGAGCAGCGCGTGTGGCGATATTTCCGTTGCAGGAGACCTCTGGCGGTGGCCGACCTGGTACAACGTTATCACGCCACACCCTTATCCGAGAAACTGGAGGATCTACTCTTGCCAGACAAGAGCATAGATCTGTGCGTGTGTATCAATGTTCTTGATCACGTGCAAGACGCTCAGCAGTGCATAATGCAAATGTGCCGTGTTCTGAAGGACAAGGGGATCTTGGTGATCGGGCAAGACCTGAGCAATGAAGAGGACGTGCAGCTTTGCCCGGAATCATGGAATGACGTGGGCCACCCTATCAAGATGGACGCGGATTTCTTGGATTCGTATTTGGAAGGCCTTATGCCCCTCTATCGCAAAATACTACCTCGCGAAGATGGACGTAATCCCAGGTGTCATTACGGAACCTATTTGTTGATTGGCCAGCAAAGCATCCCGCAGGACTGATCTGGTGACGATTCGCCCTCTACTACGCAAACTACTGCCTGCCAGGGCACGAACTTTCCTAAAGTCGTTCCTGACGAGACCGCAACCCGAAGCTGCCGATCGGAGGTTTCTTGCCGGCTTCAAGGAGTTCTGTGTCGGTGCCCCTTCCCATAGAGCCCTGGTTTCATACCTGGTTGATCCGTTGCTGCCTCCACCGGAGCAACGCGACCGGACCATGTTTAGCAATCGGGGGATTGCCCAACAGATACCCCAGGCATTGAATGAACTGGGTTACGTGGTGGACATTGTCCAGTGGGATGATTTGACCTGGCAGCCTACTGATCGATACGATCTTTTCGTTGGACACGGAGGCGTGAACTACGAGCGAATCGCTCATAAGTTAATCCCGGATACGGTTCGTATCTACTTCTCTACTGGCATTTACTGGAAAGAGTCGAATGTTCGGGAGGCCCAACGGCTCAATGATTTGACTGTGCGGCGTGGTCATCTTCTGCAACCTGATCGTTGCATCCGACAGAGTGAGGAATATGCCAATCGCGCTGCTAACGGGATCATTTGCCTGGGAAACCAGGAAGCAATAAAGACCTACCGCCATTTCCCCCTTGTACTCGGGATCAACAACGGGGTTTATCCGGTGACCTGGAACGGGTGGAAAGACAAGGACTATCAGGAAGGGCGGCAACACTTTCTTTTCTTCAGCGGCGGGGGCAATATCCATAAAGGGTTGGATCTGCTTCTGGAAGCCTTTACCGGCACGCAGCTACATTTGTACGTTTGTCAGAACATTGAGCCTGGATTCGGTGACGTCTATCGCTACGAGTTAACGGAGTGTCCAAATATTCACACATATGGACAGATCCCCATGCGTTCTCCTTCATTCGAGGCTTTGGCTATGCAGTGTAATTGGGTGATCTCCGCTACCTGTGCCGAAGGACAGCCAGGGGCAACGCTGGAGTGTATGGGGTATGGATTGATCCCTATCTTACCCCCCAGCGCGAATATAGACCTGGGAGGGTTTGGTTTGTTGCTGCCGGATTGCAATGTAGGGACGATTCGTGCGACTGTACTAAACGCAGCACAGACGCCGATTGACGAATGCAGGAGGCGATCCCTGCTTACGCGTGATGCTATTTGCCATGAGTATTCGCCTGAGCGTTTCAACCGGAACTTCAAGCAGGCCGTCCGACAGATCGCGGCCGCGAAGGCGAATCGTCAGCACCTTGCTGATACGGCAGACGATCATCCAACCGATTAAGAGGCGTGCATGAGAATTGGCATCGCGGCCATGGGCAGCGTCTTGGGCAATGGCGGGGGACTTGACATCTACACCCGCTATCTGGTTGAGGCTCTGGCCGACAATGATTCGGATAGCAGTTACGTTATACTTGTCAGCCAGGGCAGCCAGAAGACCTGGTCTTACCGGTCCTGGCCCAGCAACGTGCGCTTTGTCCCCTTGTACGACATTGAACCACGCCGATCAGCCCTCGTGCGCGCCGCCCAACGTCTCCTTTGGCGTACTTTGGCGCTGCTTGTGCCCGCACATCATGGTGATCCCTATCTTGCCCGCCAGATCGATTCGCTGGGCCTGGACCTGATTCATTATCCGCATACAGTTGTCCATCCTTTGTCAATCAGGACGCCTTGCGTACTCAGCTTCTGGGATATGCAGCAAGAGTACTATCCGCAATTCTTCACCGATGCGGAACTGGCGGCGCGCGCGAATACCTACATGCCGTCGGTGGAAAAGGCATGGCATGTCATTGCACCGTCTGCCTACACCCAGCACACACTTATAGAAAGATATGGCACTCCCGCGTCGAAGATTACCGTGATCCCTCACGGCATCCCCAAAACGCTTCAGCGCACCGGAGCGGACGAGATGAGTCGCGTCCGAACAAAGTATAACCTCCCTGATGAATACGTATACTATCCGGCCAATCCCTGGCCGCACAAGAATCACGCGCGCCTGATGGCGGCCTTGCGTGTCTACCAGGATCGTTATGGACCGCCCCCCAAGCTGATTTTATCCGGGCGATTGCGCCATGAACGTTGGGATGCCAAAATACTGGCGGTGGCGGCCGGCATGGAAGACCATGTCATTGATCTGGGGTTTGTGCCGCTGGAAGACCTGCCTGCGCTGTATAGCGCAGCAACGCTAATGGTATTTCCCTCCTTATTTGAGGGTTTTGGCATTCCTTTGGTTGAAGCGATGGCTTGCGGCTGCCCCATTGCGGCTGCCGATGCGACTACGATACCTGAAATCACAAATGGAGCAGCTTTCTTGTTTGATCCTTTTAGCCCAGAAAATATCGCTGAGGCAATCCGTCTTGTGTTGCACGATCAGGAATTACGCAATACGTTGATAGAGCGAGGGTATCAGCAGTTAAAGCGGTTCGACTGGGAAGCTATAATTCCCCAATTAGTTGGTATCTATGAGCGGGTTGTCAATCGTGCTCTTAAACACCCCGTCAGGAATTTAGCCATGCGCTGTCCAACCCTGCCTGAACTTCCGCCCCCACCGCCGGGCGAGACCGGCCTTTCGGCCACAAATTTCACGAATGACACGAATTCGAAAACCACTCGTGCAATTCGTGCAATTCGTGGCAAAAGAGTACCTATACGCTGCCCAACCCTGCCTGAACTTCCACCCCCGCCGCCGGGCAAATTTGGCTGGCCCTTCGACACTGTCAGGTAGGCCAGAGTTTCACCCAAAACACACGTCAGAGGAGAGGCGACCATGAAATTTTACCAGCGCGTGGCAAATGTGATTGCCCGGAAAGGGTTTGTGGGAGCATGGAACGCAGCGCTCGGCAAACTGTTCAAGACCGGTCCATACTCCAGGATGGACGTTCGAGAGGCCCGGGAAGAGTACGAGCGCCTGGTCAAGGAGTTCAAAGAGAAAACAGCCGACATCGATTTCCCTGGGCTGGACCGTTTTCTGTGGTATCATACCATCGAGTTAGGAGATGGTCTTGTAACGCCAGGCAATTATGACTACCGAGAAGTAGTCGATGCGTTTCATTTTCCCGAGGACATGTCCGGTATGAATGTCCTGGACATCGGATCGGCGACGGGTTTCTTCTCATTCGAGTTTGTGAAGCGGGGCGCCACTGTTACCAGTGTGGAACTCCCCACCATCGCCGGTTGGGACACGCTATCGGGTGAGGAAGACGAGATTCTGAAAGCCCTCACACAGTTTCACAGAGCCGACAGCGTGGAGGAGGCGCACTATCTCCATCTCGACGGGCCGTTCCTGTTTTGCCGCGAATTGCTCGGTCTGAATGTGAACCGATGTTATTCTTCCATCTATGATCTATGCCCGGAAAAAGTGAATCACCAGCGGTTTGACCTGGTGTTTATTGGCGACGTACTGTTGCACATCTTTTCTCCGCTCAAAGCTCTCAACAGTGTTGCGCCGTTGTGCCGTGGCAAGCTGATTGTCTCGCAAACGATCCCGGATGTGATGGAGGGGCTTCCCCTCGCGGTCTATGTTGGCGGGGACAATCGCAGTGACTGTGAGTTCTGTTGGTGGCTCCCGAACAGGGCTTGTTTCACTCAGCTTCTGAAGCGTTTGGGGTTTCGCACCGTCGAATTCGTTAGTGAGTATCGCACCATCGAGCGCCCAAGCTATAACTGTAGTACAAGAACCATTGTCCACGCGACCAGATAGGGCTACAGTTCGTAGCATGGAAATGCAGCCACCATGACCCCAGCACACAGATGGCAACAAGCCAGGGAACAGAAGAATAAATCCTGGACAAAAAGATCTCACGGCAGTCACGGCCTCTGCCATAGGCTCAGGCGATTCTACTACTGGCTGAAATCGGTCAACTCTCCTTTTCTTGATTCTGTGCCGCCGGGCCATTTCTATTCATGCATCCCTGACATGAGCCGGGTCTTGGCCCAATCCGAGCGGCTATTCAGACGAGACTCGAAGGAATGTCCGGGCCTGGACCTGAACGAGGATGCACAGATTGAATTGGGCACAGATACTCCTGGTTACCAGCGAGAAATTTACGTCTGTTATGTCGATTTCCCGTGCGAATTTCTGCCAATGACGGGGCAAACCGCACA
>PHEX01000078.1 GCA_002843005.1 Candidatus Anoxymicrobium japonicum
GTCAGGCACCGTCTACCTTTCCGTCTACCGCTAAAGCGGTAGACGCGGCGGGGTCAGGCACCGTCTACCGCTAAAGCGGTAGACGTTGCCAGACCCCTCTACGCAGTAAAAGTAGACGTTTTAAGTGTGGCGAACCCTGTATTCGCCAAGAGGAACTGGATAAACAAATTTCCTCTCTGCTTCAAAAAGTTTCTTTGCGACCGGATTGGGCGGAAAAATTACAAATTCGGCTAGAAAAAGGTTGTTGCTGAACAAGTGTTCGGCTCGAACCTCCGCTTGGCCGCGCGCGAAGCGCGCGGAAACCCCCAAAATCAATGGGCGGCGCTGTGCGCCGCCCACGAAATGGCTGGTCAAAAATCCGAAAGTCAAATCTTGGAGCGGGAAACGGGGCTCGAACCCGCAACCTCGAGCTTGGAAGGCTCGCGCTCTACCAATTGAGCTATTCCCGCCTGATATCCTATTAAATCATTCGTCATCCCTGTTCTCAAGCACAAACAGAACACCAGTGCCCCGTCCCATAAATACGGTGTTGTATCGAGGCGAAGGATGTTTTCCTCGACCGACGTCTCAAGTCCGCGAGCGGAGGGCGTGGAAGACACTCCGAGCGCCTCTTCTCCCCTTCCCCCGAGCGCCCCTCTTGAGACCTGACTATGTTTGCGCAATGATAAGGCAATGAACACAGTACAAGTCGGCGATATCAACATAGCATACAATCTCACCGGTGACGGGGCGCCCCTTGTGATGATCCAGGGGCTGACCGCTACCATGGATTGGTGGGATCCCGAGTTTGTGGACGCGCTATCTCAGCGATACCGGGTTCTCACCTTTGACAACCGGGGCACCGAACGCACGGCAACCCCGGATGGCGAGTTCACGATCGAGCAGTTCGCGGACGATACCATCGGGTTGATGGACGCGCTCGGCATCGAGCGCGCGCTCATTCTCGGTTTCTCGATGGGAGGCATGATTGCCCAGGAGATAGCGCTCTCCCATCATGCGAAAATCGAAAAACTGGTACTGTGCTCGACTTCCTGTGGCGGCGCCATGGCTATCACTCCAAGCCGCGAAATTCTCACCAGGCTGTTAGACCGCAATGGCACCCCGGACGAGCTGGTCGAAAGATTCATGAGCCTCCTGTTCTCCCGCGGGTGGATTGATGAGAACAGGCTCCTGATCGACGACTTCAAAAAGCGCTACATGCTGGCCCTCACTCCCGAGAGAAGCGCCCTTCGGCAGTTCATGGCAACCGTGAAATTCAAGACGCATGAGCGCCTTGGGCAGATAGCCGCGCCGACTCTGGTCATGTACGGCGCCGACGATATTCTCATCCCGGCGGAAAACTCGAAGATATTAGTAAAAGCGATTCCTGGCGCGGGCTTCATCGAATACCCGGACTCGGGACACGGGTTTCTCTGGCAATGCCGCCAGAAGTGCCTCCGGGATCTAATTGACTTTCTGGATTAGCCGCTTCCCGGGCTCGTGACAGAGCTCGCCATTGCCAGAAATGTCACGCTTCTCATTAACGCCGACGAAATCTTCGCGTATATCGAATAACCCATCGAAAAAATCGACGATCCAGGCTATCGCCTTGTTCGAGAACACCATCCCCCAGTGGCCAATCGGCCAGTTGACAATCTTGTTGTACCCGCAGTCAAGAATCCCCGAGTTATGCGGCACCACCATCTCATCGAAGTTGCTGATGACAGACAAGCATTTGATATTCTTGCACCGGGACGGGTCGTTGTTGAGTTCCTGCAGTAAGTCACTGTTAGGCAACAACTGCCTGCCTGCCTTGGTCGCCAGCCCAAAGACCGCCCAGTAAACGCCCTTGTGCGGCGTTCCCAGATACACCGCGCGGTGTACGTATTTCCATCCACCAAGCTTCTGCAGGTAATACCTCGCAATGATTCCGCCAAGGCTGTGCCCGACCAGATTTACCTTCTCAGCGTCAAAGCGGTATCGCGTACGCTGAACCTCCACCGCAAGCGCCGCCGCGGATTTAATGACATCGCCCGTCTGCAGGCGCGGCAGATCCGCCTCGTAGACATCAAATCCTTCGACCTCCAAACGGCTACGGAGGTAGAGGCCGTGAAACGGCGGGGCGCCGTAGCCTGGCACGTAGATTATGGGGAAACGCTCCAATCCCGCGAAACGGTGAGCTTTCTCCGTCAGGTTTATTTCGTCTTCCAGATCCTGTTCGAGCTGGTATCCGTCGTCGTGTTTTCCTGTTCTCTTCTTAGAGCCTCTCACCATATTATAAGTTTCAACCTCCCTATCGGCCTTAGAATCTTTGAATTGGTCGGGGTGGTCGGATTCGAACCGACGGCCTCAGCGTCCCAAACGCTGCGCGCTAACCTGGCTGCGCTACACCCCGATCTCAATCATCACTTAGCTTTTTGCTCTCGGTAACCTTCCACAGGCCGCCGCCCTGCTCCTCGAGGGTGTAAACCATCTCTATCTTCTGATCCGTCAACGTAGAGACAAGAGCAGCGCCTTTGTACGTGAGAAAATTCCATGTCTCGTGAGTTTCAACGGTCGCCACGCCTTCAGAAAGCATCTTGATCTTCCCGTACTTCAACGCCGTAAGTTGAGAACGAACGCACTCGGCGCGCCCAATTAGATCACGCACCCTGTCAGTCTCCGTTTTCAGCAGGTCTCCGGCAAGAAACGTTTTAAGCCCGGCCGGGTTCAGGGAACGCCCGGCGTTCGACCTTTCTTTCAAATACCCGTTCGTAACATTTTCGAGAGAGTCCATGGTGGCCGCAGTCGCCTCCAACGCCAATTCGACGCTCTGTGGCGCGATCCACTTCTTCGTCTCGGAATTTAACCCTGGCAACGCAACCGTTACCGTGTGAAAACCCTCCGGCAGGTCGCTTACGTCGATCCCGCTCTGAACTCGTGTGAGTTTCGCGCGAAGACTACCGTCATCTCCACCGCCCAGTATCCAGTAAAGACGCATGGCGATCCTCGACAGTTCCCCACCGACATCTTTACTTTGCTGCATTATCCTGTCCACGGCGTTCAAAAACTCGTCCCCGGAGGATCCGCTTCTCCCGAAACGATCAGTTGCGCTCTGCGCGCTCTCGGCAACGTCATCGAGACAGGCCGCCAGGCGCTTACTGTCGGAAGTCAAGTACTGGATCGCCCTCAAGAATTTGCGCGCGTACTCAATAGCGTCATCGATGTCTTTAGGAAATCGCTTCAGCTCGAGCGCTTCTTTGAGATCCTTGTCCTCTTCGGCGTTGCCCACATAAGTTCCGTCTATATAGACCTGAGCTCCAAGCGGCTCTACCACCAGACGGCTGATACCCTCTGAAAGATTGAGTCGCCACTTCCTGAACGGCCAGGCGCCCCCGGCGCTATCAGCGGCCATGTTGATATCAAAGCTTTTGTTCTTGTACTTCATCGTCACAACGAAACGCGCGCCTGTCGTGGGAGTCGTGGACAGCAGTCTTTCAAACAACTTGTTCTTGTCTTTGCGTGGTTGTACGCGAAACTCCTGGAGACGACCAATAGCGTCGGCCTGCGTGTTCTGCCACTTCCGGAAGTACTCATACGTGGAGAACTTGTCCCCCGGGTGAGAGACAAGTTTGTAAGCCGTTTCATAATCGCCGACCTTCAAAGAGCCGAGGTAACGGCTGACGGCCGCCTGTGGGCTGTGTGTCGCCACCAGAACAAAAAGCGCAACGACAACTGCCATCAGTAAAAAAATGACAATTGGAATGCCAATCTTGACGCCTCGCGGCAGTTTCGACACAGACTCGCCCGCCTTTGCCGCCCATGGTTCTACGTTCCGGGAACCGCGGATCGCGGCCGGCGCCGCTTTCGTCGCGGGCGGCGAAGCCACGGCCTCCGGCGCGACGGCGGCCGCGCACTGTGTGCAGAACTTCGCGTCTTCCTCTATGTTAGTCCCGCACTCGGGGCAGATCTTCGCGTTTCCGGCGCCGGGCGCTTTTTTCCAGAATTTTATCCCCACGTTCAATCCCCTTTCCCCTCAGAGCGCAGCAACTGTCCGCGATCGTAGCTCGTGATGATAATTCCCAGCATAAACCCTACAAACAAAACAATAATCGCTATCTGGCCGCCCGCGACGTTGGCCTGTACTACATGCACGTTCCGGATGAGCGCCTTTAGCACCTGGCTCATTACAAAAACTATCAACCAGATGGTAAAAATCACGCCCCCAAAGAACGTGCAAATGTGAGTCTCAACCACCCGCCTTCGTGTGCCCACGCCGGCCACCATGAGCAAAGCGAAGATAAGGGGTATTACGGAAAGAAAGAAGAGCACTCGCCCGAAATATATCTCCCATCCGGTGAAGTCGCGTGCGACAAGTGAAAACCCGAGCACTTCCAGTTTTATAAAAGCCCACGGGGCGAACACGACCCACATCATCAACGCAATAAAAAACGCCATAAGGATAGGGCCCTTGCGATTCCATGTCGCCTGAAGAAAGCGCGCGAGAAATGTTGGCTCTACCCCGGAATTCGGAATTTCAGGCGTCTCGCGCGTCTCCGGCTCGACAGAGAGTCGGCTCAACGACACGCCGCACTCTTTACAGTACTCGCTGCCCCGCAGGTTCTCCGTCCCACACTGTTCACAACGCATAGAAACCATCCTCCTTTGTGTCATGAACATTTTAACCGATTGACCGGACTTTAAGTCAGTCCCGCAACGCAACAATCGGATGTCTTATGTTATTATCGTGTTACTTAGTGCCCTTTTCCATAAATACGGTAACGTACTGAGAGCGTCGGTGCGCCGCTTGAGAGCACAAATGGCGCTGCGACCGAGTCGTACTCGGTGAGTACGGGGAGGGAGCGGAACGCGGCAGGCGCGGATGCAACGGCGTTCGCTTTCGAGTATTTACGGAACGGGGCACTAAATAGTCCATTTCGTAATTACGGTGACGTATTCGATCATGTTACAAACGCAAAAACGCCAAAAGCCCCCTCGCCCCCTGGGGGAGAGGGCTGGGGTGAGGGGTATAGATAATACCACCCCCACCTTAATCCTCCCCGTCTGCGGGGGAGGAAACCAGAGGAGTCGATACGACACCGTAATTACGAAATGCTGTACTTAGTGCAAAAAAGGTAGAAGATGGCGGCGATATCGGTCAGGAATCTCCATAAAAACTACGGGACGTTGAAAGCCGTTGATGGCGTATCGTTTGAGGTCAAGGACAGGGAGATCTTCGGGATCCTCGGCCCCAACGGCGCGGGCAAGACCACCACGCTCGAGATGATCGAGACGCTGCGCGAGCCTGACTCCGGCGATATTCTCGTGGATGGCATAGAGGTGCGCAAAAACGAAAAGAAGATCAAGGAGATAATCGGCGTCCAGCTCCAGAATACCGCGTTCTTCGATAACTTATCCGTTTACGAGAACGTCGATCTGTTTGGCTCCTTTTACTCCAACCGGCGTCCCGTCAACGAACTGCTCGAGATGGTCGACCTCCAGGACAAGAAAAACAGCATGTTGAGCGAGCTCTCCGGAGGGCAGCACAAGCGAGTTTCTATCGTGCTCGCGCTCGTGAACGACCCGCGCGTAGTTTTTCTCGACGAACCGACGACAGGTCTCGATCCACAGGCGCGGCGGAACATCTGGGAAATCATCGAAAACCTGAAGGCGCGCGAGAAAACGGTGGTCATCACCACCCACTACATCGAGGAAGCGGAGCGCCTGTGCGACCGGGTCGCGATCATGGATCACGGGAAGATAATCGACATTGGGACGCCGGCCGAACTCGTGCGCCGGTATTCGCCCGAGAGCGACATCTCTTTTAAGCTCGCGCCCGAGATTGACAGAGCCGTGATCGAAAAGATCACAGGCGCGCGGAACGTGAGAAACGACGGCGGCGGCGGGTACATCGTCACGACGGGAACGCCCAGAGAGACTCTCCTCGGCATCCTCACGGCAGCGCGCGAGAACGGCGCGAATGTTGACAACATCAGCATGAAACAAGCGTCGCTCGAGGATGTCTTCCTCAAAATGACAGGCAGGAGGATCCGGGAATGAGGAACCTGTGGAAGTTCGTGCGGGCAAGCCTCAAAATGACCTACCGCGAGAAGATCGCGATGTTCTGGCTGTTCATGTTCCCGTTGCTCTTGATACTGTTGTTTGGCGCAATATTCAGCAGCTCCGGGCAGACCAACATCAGCATCGGCATCGTCAACCTGGACAACAGCCGCGTCACGCGCGAGATAGTGAAGAGGCTCGAGGGTGTCACGGCTTTCAAAATAAAAAGGGGGAATGAGCGCCAACTTTCCCGGAACCTGGCCGATAACAAACTGGACGCGGTTCTGGTGCTCGAGAAAGGCTTTGAGTCCTCAATGCTCGCGCATCAGCCCGGCGCCGCGACCATCAGCACCAACAGAACGAATCCGACCGTCTCACAGATAGCAAGCGCGGCGCTGAAACAGATCATAGGAGAAATAAGTGTTGGGATGGCCAAACAGTTCACGCCAAACGTCATCGGGCCGGGCGACATCGTCGAGATCGCCGAGAAATCAGTAACCTCTCACAAACTCCGCTACATCGACTACATGGTGCCCGGCATTCTCGCGATGACCTTGATGACATCAGGGATGCTCGGCTTGAGCCTGTCATTCGTTCAGAATCGCGAGAAAGGCGTCCTCCGCAGGATAAAAGCCTCCCCACTGCCATTATCACGCTATATTGGAAGTGAGATCATCGCGGCGTTCATGTTATCTCTGATGCAGGCCATTGTTATGCTGCTGGTCGGATGGGTTGTCTTCAAGATGCGTATCCACGGCAACTGGCTCTACATGGCATTTATTGTCAT
>PHEX01000079.1 GCA_002843005.1 Candidatus Anoxymicrobium japonicum
CACGGCGATGAACGAGGTGACGACCATCCTCGGCGGCATGGAAAACATCGAGCAGGCCATCATGAATATCTGGAACCGCAACCAGCCGGAAATTCTCGGGCTGGCTTCGACCGGCCTGACCGAAACCAAGGGCGATGACGTCGATGCCTACATCAAGCTGATACGCGCCAAGCATCCGGAAATCGCCGACATGGCGATCATCTACGTCTCCACCCCGGACTATATCGGTGCCTTCCAGGATGGCTGGAACAAGGCGGTGGTGCGTATCGTGCAGGAAATGGCGGTGCCGTGCGAGGTGAAACAGGCCAACCGCGTCAATGTGCTGCCCGGCTCCCATCTGACCGCGGGCGACATCAACGAGATTCGCGAGATCATCGAAGCCTTTGGCCTGGATCCGGTATTCATCCCGGATATTTCCGGTTCGCTGGACGGCCATATCCCCGAGGATTTCACGCCCACCACGCTGGGCGGCACAACGCTGCAACAACTGCGCACCATGGGCGCGGCACGCGCCACCATCGCCATCGGCGACCAGATGCATGCCGCCGCCATCGAGCTGGAAATGAAGACCGGCGTGCCTTATACCATGTTCGACCGCCTGACCGGGCTGGAGGCCAACGACAATTTCATGCAGCACCTGGCGCAGCTTTCCGGCCAGCCGGTACCGCAAAAATACCGCCGTCAGCGTAGCCAGCTACAGGATGCCTTGCTGGATGCGCATTTCTTCAGTGGCGGCAAGAAGATCGCCATCGGCGCCGAGCCAGATCTGCTTTGGAGCCTGGGCAGTTTCCTCGCCGAGATGGGCTGCGAACTGACGGCCAACGTCACGACAACGCACTCCGCCATGCTGGAAAAGTTGCCGGCAGAAGAAGTGCTGATCGGCGACTTGGAAGACCTGGAAGCACGCGCAAAGGACTGCGACCTGCTGATCACGCATTCGCATGGACGCCAGATGGCGGAACGCCTGCACATCCCCTTCCTGCGCATGGGCATCCCGACCTTCGACCGCCTGGGTGCGGCGCACAAGGTGATAGTCGGCTACCGCGGCACGCGCGACCTGGCCTTTGAGATCGCCAATATCTTTCTTAGCAACGACCACGAAGTCGGCCCGGAAACCTGGTCACCCAAGGAAACAGAAGACCATTGCGCGGACGGCGCCTGCGGCAGTTGCCAGAGTCAGGCGCAGAGCCACGCTGAAGCCGCGCATATCGCATGAAGCCAATTTTGATTTGATAACCCGGAGAACATCATGAAAGTCGCTTTTGCCACACAAGACCTGAAACGGGTGGATGCCCATTTCGGCTGGGCCAAGAACATCGCCATCTACGAACTGACGCCGGAAGGCCACAGCTTCATCGAAGCCGTTGCCTTTGAAGGTGACCTGCAGGAAGACGGCAACGAAGACAAGCTGGCGCCCAAACTGGAAATCATCAAGGACTGCGCCCTGCTCTATGTTGCCGCCATCGGCGGCTCTGCCGCGGCACGAGTGGTGGCGCACAAGATACACCCGGTCAAGGTGACCAGCCCGGAACCGATCGAGGAAGTATTGGAAAAACTCAAGGATGTGCTCAACGGCACACCGCCGCCATTCCTCAGAAAAGCGCTGCTGAAAGATCAGGAGCGCAGTTTCGATTTCGAAGATGAACCGGCTTAGAACATGAGCCACAGAAAGACACTTATAGCCACAGAGGACACAGAGGTAAACCCTCAGGCGAATTTCCCTGTGAACTCCGCACCCTCTACGGCTACAAGATTTTGAAAACCGTTTGATGTATGAGCTGCAGAGAACACAGAGCGCACTGAGGCAAACCCTCGAACGAATTTCTCTGTGATCTCTGTTCCCTCTGTGGCTAAAAATCATATTTTGAATTCAAGGAGAAACACATGACTGCTACCGCTGCCGCAATTGCGGAAACCCCGACAGACCCCTGGGAGTCGCCGTTCGTCATCGAACTGGTCAAACAATGGCGTGCCCAGGATACGCACGGTGCCTGGGAAGGCAAGGATGACGCCACCCTGCTTGCACCTTACCTCATCAGCAAGGAACAACGGCGCGAAATGCCTATCATCGGCGACCCGGACCCGGAAACCATCTGGCGGCTGGAATTGTTCTACAACGCCGTCGGCCTTGCCGTCGAGCGCGAAACCAAGGTCATGGTTTCGCCCATGATGAAGATGCACCACGAAGGTTTCGGCAAGATGATCCTCACTGCCGGGCGCCTGGTCGTAGTCAACAAACAGCTGCGCGACGTGCATCGCTTCGGTTTTGAAACCATCGAGAAACTCGCCGCCGAAGGTGAAAAAGTTGTCGCCGCCGCGGTGGGGATGATCAAGACCTTCCCCGATGTCGCCAACTACGGATGATCGTCATTCCGGCAATCGTCAGCGACGATCCGGAATGACAACAAGGAATAGCAAACTGCAAGGAGCAATCAATGAGTGATATCGACACCATCAAGGCCGAAGTGAAAAAACTCAATGCCCAGGCCACGCAATTGAAGATGGATTTGCATGACCTGTCGGAAGACCTGCCAACCGGCTGGGAAAATATCCCGGAGATTGCGGCACGGACCTTCAAGGCTTACGAACAACTGACCGATGCGCGCAAGCGGCTGGCTGCGGCAGGAGGCTGACAGGGTGCTGCAAAACTACTGCGACGGCCATCTGCTGCGTTGCTCGGTGCTCGCTTCCTCGCCTACCTACAGGTATGTCTCGGTCGCTGTGCGCCTCACGCCTTGCATATGATCCCCTCGTTACGTTTCTCAACACCCTGACACTGGAGAAAAAAACATGACCTACACCGTAACCCTGCCTGGCGGCAAACTATGGACACCGCAATTCGCCGAGCATATCGAAGAGGAAAAGTGCATAGGCTGCGGCCGCTGCTTCCGCGTGTGCGGACGCGATGTGCTGCAACTAGTCGGCATCGATGACGAAGGCGAACGCATGGCCGTATCGCTCGGCGACGACGATGACGACGGCGAATACGAAAAGAAAGTGATGACCATCGCCAACCCGGAAAACTGTGTCGGTTGCGAAGCCTGTTCCAAGATCTGCCCGAAGAAGTGCTACACACACGCCCCGGCAGAAGCTTGACGGAGTAAGGCCCGGCCATGCAGGCACAGCCAGTGACGCGCATCGTCCCCATCGTTGACACGGAGAGCCGTATCGACGAATACGATGACATCGTGCAACTCTTGATGGATCACCGTGCCGATGACAGTACCGAGACACACAAGCTGGTGCTGTTCATCGCGCAGTCCTGCATGGGCGATAACCATCTGTGGCAGGACATGCAACTGCCGGACCGGGCAGCATTGACGGCATTGATGCAGGAGAACTTCCCCGCGCTTTTCGCCAAGAACAGCGGCAACATGAAATGGAAGAAATTCTTCTACAAGCAGCTGTGCGAACGCGCCGACATCTTCATCTGCAAATCGCCTTCCTGCGCTGTCTGCATTGATTACGACAAATGCTTCGGCCCTGAAGAACCCGGTACGCTATCATGAACATTCCCTGCAGCGTGGATGAGATGGATATGCACGCCGATCTGCACACCGTACTGGGCTACCATCAGTACAGCAAACACCGCTTCGAGGCCTACGCGCCGGGACCGACGACACTGGACTGGGACGACCAGCCGGCAGCCTTCCGTCATTTCGAAGGCGCAGAACAGACTGCTCTGCCCACACTGGACGAAGCGATGCATGACCCGGCCCTGAACGCCGCCCTGCATCGTCCGTTTCCCGCATTAGCCCAGACGCTTGCGCCACTGTCGGCTGACGCCGCCTCGCTCAGCGTGCTGTTGCAGCTGTCACTGGGCATCACTGCCTGGAAATCCTATGGGCCTGACCGCTGGGCTGTGCGTGCCAACCCGTCCAGCGGCAACCTGCATCCGGTGGAAGCCTATGTCTTTCTCCGCAGTATCGCCGGTTTTTCCAACGGTCTTTACCACTATTGCCCGGACAGCCATGCGCTGGAACGGCGGGCAACATTTACCTCAACTGGCGGCTCGCCACAGATATTGGTCGCACTCTCCAGCGTCATGTGGCGTGAAGCCTGGAAATACGGCGAACGGGCTTTTCGTTATTGCCAGCTCGATACCGGCCATGCCGTCGGTGCATTACGCTATGCCGCGGCGCTGCTCGGCTGGCCGCTGGCAGAACAGAGGCAGGCGGCAAGCTCGACACTGCAACACTGGCTGGGGCTGGATCGTTCAGAGGACTTCACAGCCGGACGCGAGGCATACACCGAGCGCGAGGAGGCCGAAATCCTGCTGGCACTGACGCCAGAACTAGCGCCTGAAGCTGAGGATTTGACCTGGCTGCAGCAAGCCTGCAAGACCGCAAACTGGCATGGCAAGGCATCGGCCATCGACCGGCATCCCATGTATCGCTGGCAGGTCATGGACGAGGTCGCCTTGGCGACAAGACATGCCGCGACAAAAAACCACGCACAAGGCGAGCCTGGGCACCCGGATCAAGCATCCGGCACCGGAGCCGGAACCGGCAACGACAAGACTGCCGCGCAAATCATCCTGCAGCGCCGCAGCGCCCAGCGTTTCGATGCAAGGCACGTCATGTCGCAAGCGGATTTCCATGCTCTACTGGCCGCCACGCTGCCGTCAGTACACGCGCCTTGGGATGCACTGGCTACCGGGCCGCATATCAGCCTGGTGCTGTTCGTGCATCGCGTCGAAGGTATGCAGCCCGGGCTCTACCTGCTGCCGCGCACAGAGCGGCTGGCAACTTTGCTGAATGTCAGCCTGAACCCGGATTTCCTGCGCACACCGCTTGAGAACGCACCGCCAGATATGGGCCTGCAACTGTTAACGCCGGCACCCGCAGCCGAACTGCAGCGCGTGGCGCGCAGCATCCACTGCCATCAGGACATCGCAGCCAACAGCTGCTTTGCGCTGGGCATGCTGGCCGAATTTGATGCTGCCATCGGCGCAGAGCCGGCCAGCTATCGTGACCTGCTACGTGAGGCCGGCCTGATCGGCCAGGTACTTTACCTGCAGGCGGAAGCGCTGGGCCTGCGCGGAACCGGCATCGGCTGTTACTTCGACGACCCTTTCCACAACCTGCTAGGCCTGAAGAATGCGGAGTTCCAGAGCCTTTACCATTTCACGGTAGGACTGCCGCTGGAAGACTCAAGAATCGAAACATCCTCGACTTATGAGCTTTAGCTTTTATTTTTATATATTTTTATGAAATGGGGACACACCATGACCACCAGCTTCCAGCGCATCAGCCCGGCCCATGCCGCCGACCACATCCGTCGCCTGCATGCAGGCGTCCGGGCCCTGGCACTATTCGATACCCGCGATGAGCAAAGCTACAGCCAGGGGCATATCAAGGGCGCAGACCATCTGAGCGAGCAGGATTTCGGCTACGTCGTATCGACCCTGCCGAAACACATCCCGGTCATGATCTACTGTTATCACGGCAACGCCAGCCAGGTCTACGCCAACATGTTCGCCGATTTCCGCTTTACTGAAGTCTACAGCGTCGATGGCGGCTACGAAGCGCTGGCCCCGGTTCTGCCAGAGCCGCCCGCACTTGGCGCTGATGCCAGCCCGGAACTGGCAGCCTTCATCGAGGAACATCATTTTGAAGCCAACAATCTCAACAGCCCCTGGCACCACGCACTGACCCCACTGATGCGCGCCGCGCTATCGGGACGTGACGATCTTGCAGCAGAACTGCTGGCGTATGGCGTCAACATCCACCTGCGCAACAGCGACGGCAACAATGCGCTGTGGCTGGCCTGTGTCTCCGGCAGCGCAACGCTGGTAAAACGGTTGATCGATGCCGGCATCGATCTCGACAACCGCAACCTCACCGGCGCGACTGCGTTGATGTATACCGCATCCAGCGGCAAGCATGAAATGATGAAGATTCTGCTGGATAACGGCGCTGATCCCTTAATCCGCACCGATGACGATTATCTTGCAGTAGAGCTGGCAGCGACGGAGGAATGCCTGCAATTGCTGCGGCATACTGCCAACTGATGTTTGAACAGGCCATGCCTGGCCTGTTCAAACACGCGCTTCATTACATAAAACTCAACACTTCGACCGTCACATCCTCGTCGCCGAGAATCGCCTGACAGGCCAGACGCGACTTGGAACCGACACCGACGATGGTATCCAGCTTCTCGTTTTCCTCGCGCTGGATTCTCGACAGGCTCTTGCGGCCTTCCTGAACAAAGATGTGGCATGAGCCGCACTCGGCCTTGCCCTCGCATTTGTGCGGAATATCTACCTCGGCCGCAAGCAGGGCCGAGAGTATGCTGCTGCCGGCAGCGGCTTCTGTAGTCTTGCCGGATGGCTGGATGGTAACAACTGGCATTTGTTTCACTCCTTGTTTGTGATTGCTTGATCGCTTGTCTGATTTGTCGCAAACAGCACACGACGGCACCCAAAAAAAGGTGCATAACAGCTAAAAGCAAAGGTCGTACCGGATAGCGTAAAACTTCGTGCAGCTTGGCGTACTCTTAACAGGTAGTTCCAGGGAAGTACTGATCAAATGGCATATCCCCTGCTTGTAAACACCAAAGCAACAGGAAAGAGGGGCACTGCATGAAAGTCATCGTCGTCGGGGCGGGCGTTATCGGCGTCACCACGGCCTGGTATCTGGCCCGTGCCGGTGCGGAAGTCGTCGTCATAGAGCGCCAGCCGCAA
>PHEX01000080.1 GCA_002843005.1 Candidatus Anoxymicrobium japonicum
TGAATTCAAACTTGTAAGCGTGGATCGCGGCGCGCGGTGACCCCGACGTGTGTTCATCAGCCCACCCCCTCCGCTGGCGGAGGGGGTGGGATTCGAACCCACGTATCAGGTCTCCCCGATAAACCGCTTAGCAGGCGGCTCCCTTACGGCCACTCGGGCACCCCTCCGTGTGAGGTAATTATAGCACGTGAGAGATGATCAACTCGTCTGAGCATCGCCGCTTTAGGCATTGGAAAATCGTATATAATTCATTTGTCGAGCGGACACACAACAACGGAAAGGGGTGGTACGCTTGTTGCCATATGATAGTTTCCTGATCGACGGTCCATGGCTGTTATCCATCGGTTGGATACTGGGAAAGATCCTCAACAAGTTGGTCGAGGACGCAGACACGAGAAACACGGCGGGCAGGCGGTTGAGTTTCGCCACTCTCGCGATCTTTTATGTGACCAGCATCTCTCTCTACTTCAACCTCGAGTGGACCCGCTGGATATGGGAGATAGGCGGGGCCGAGTCGGGGCGCGACTGGATGATTAACAGCGGCGTGTTCAACTTCGACCACGAGAACGTGACTGGCAAGGGTCACGTCATTGCCGCGCTCCTGTTCGCGACTTACCCGGTGTGGTTGAAGGCGGGGTTCAAGCTCGCCGGAAACAAAGAGAAAGGGTGATGGCATGAATATGATCACGGACACGGCTTTCCTGGGATTGCCCCTCTTCAAGAAGGGCAAAGTCCGGGATATTTATGAGGTCGATGATCTTTTGCTCGTGATCAGCACAGACCGGATTTCGGCTTTTGATGTTGTCATGAACCAGGGGATACCTGGCAAGGGGGAAGCGCTGAACCAGCTGGCCGCGTTCTGGATGAACAAGACCAAAGACATCATCGAGAACCACCTCGTCACCACGAACATGGACGAACTTCCCGCCGATCTTCTTCCCCACAGGGACAATCTCCAGGGCCGCTCGATGCTCGTTGTGAAAGCCGAGCCGCTTCCCGTCGAGTGCGTCGTGCGCGGATATCTGGCCGGGAGTGGTTGGAAAGAGTACCAGAAGTCACAGAGCGTCTGCGGGGTCACGCTGCCAGCGGGCCTGCGCCAGGCAGATCGGCTTCCCGAGCCGATTTTTACCCCTTCGACGAAAGCCGAGATCGGCGAGCATGATGAAAACATCACCCTGGACAGCGTTGTCGAAGCCATAGGGACAGAGGCCGCTCAAGAGGTCGAGCGCTTGAGCCTCGCACTGTACGCGCGCGGCGTCGAGATTGCCGAGTCCCGGCATGTAATACTCGCGGACACCAAGTTCGAGTTCGGGATGTACGATGGCCGCCTCATTCTCATCGACGAGATCTTCACCCCCGACTCATCCCGCTTTTGGCCGAAAGACTCGTGGACGCCGGGGCGCGACCAGGAAAATCTGGACAAGCAATTCTTGCGTGACTGGCTCGAGACCCTCGCCTGGGACAAGGCGCCCCCACCGCCGGACATCCCGGAGGACATCGTCTTGCAAACCGCGCAACGTTACGCCTACATCAAAGGAATCCTGACAGGCACGTAGTTTACAACTATCACCGTCTTGCCCGGATGGTCATCAACTTTCCCGGCGCCTACCATCAGCGTCTTGTACTTGTCGCCTTCTTCCCAGGTAAAGAGCATCTCCTGCGTTCCGCCCTCCGCAATGGGCATCTCCCTGTACTCCGGCTTGCTGGCAAGCTTCTGCTTGTACCAGGTCGAAACTTTGTCAACGCTGTCTTCCGTCCAGAGTGAGGCTACCGCATACTCTTTGTCGCCTTTTGAGTTAGCAACGGACACGCTCGCGTTCTCGTCCATTTTCGCGTTCGGGTAGATAGGAACGCCGAGTTCCGCTTCCGTCGGGGTTTTGGTCGTTATGGTTGTGTCCCCCGACTTGACTGTGGTCTTCCCACCCTTCGTTTCTACCTCGGTGTTGCCCACCTTCACCCCGGTATCGCTTACCTTCACGCCCGTGCCGCCGCAACCGGCGAGGCCGAGCGCGGCCATCAGGACGATGACCAGCGTTATTCCTGTGATCTTTCGCATTCCGTTGCTCCTTTCCAATCTCAATCCAGGCTACTTTTTCTTTGGCTTCGCGGTCGTTTTTTTCTTGCCGGCAACTTTGCGCTTTGCTGTCTTCTTGGTCGGCAAGGTCATCTTGAGCGAGCTCTCCATGCGCTCGGGAGGCGCTTCACGTACGACCGGCTCCTCCCGGATGACCTCGAAGTGGTCAATCGCGTGGATCGAGGTCGGGCGGGGCTTCCTGGCCCATACAGGCTTCATTCGCATGCCCACTTCGAGCTTCATCTCGTCAATCTCGTCGCAGAAATGCATCATCCTTGTGTTCGAGCCGTCCAGGGTGACCCAGATCGAGGTAAACGGCACCTTCTTGAGGTGGCCGTTGTTGGCGTCGATGAAGGGGAACCTCACGACAGTGAAACCTTTCAGGATCCCATTAGGGCCGCACTCGACCCACTCGTTCATCTCCGCGAAACAACGCCCGCAGACCTTGCGTGGCGGGACATAGACCGTACCGCATTTGGGGCACTTCACGCCCATTACACGCTTGTTGTCCCGCATCTCAGCCAGGTACTTGCTCCAGTACGGGCCGAGATGCCAGCCGAAATCGTACTCGACGTGTCCAGATTCGTGAGTCAGCAACTCGTACCCATCCGGGGTGTGGGTCGTTTTTCTCTTGTCAGTGTAAATCCCCATTGGTGAATACCTCCCTCGACTTATGGTAGATCCGCGCCCAGGATGAACACGTCCGACCAGCTGCAACCGCCAAAGCCCGTAGCCAGCGCCTTCTTGACGTTTGGCACCTGCCTATCGCCTGCTCTGCCCATTATTTGCCATGCGGCTTCGCCCACGCGGATGAGCGCTGTCGCTCCGATCGGGTTTGTGGAGATAACACCGCCCGACGGGTTGATCGGCAGGATCCCGTCCATGTGAGTGGCGCCGCTGCGAACAAGCTTGGGCGCCTGGCCTCTCTGGCAGAACCAGAACGAGTCAAGCCACTTGACCGCCGTGGTCGCGCAAGGCATGTAAAGCTCGGCGACGTCCAGCTCCTTCAGCGGGTTCGTGATGCCGGCATACTTGTACGCCTGCAAAGTTGCCCTCTCGAGAGTCGGCATCCACTGCCACTCTAGATCGCCAAAGTGCGTGTAGTCGTGGCGCACCACCGACGCGTGCACCCAGGCGGGTTGAGGAGCGAGCTTCTTCGCTTTTTCTTCCCCGGCGAAAATTACCGCGCATGCGCCGTCTGATCGCGGGCACATGTCCAGAAACTTCACAGGGTACGAGAGCATCGGCGAGTTCATTACGTCTTCGACCGTGACGTGCATGCGGTTGTGGGCGTACGGATTATTGAGCGCGTTGTTGCGGTCACGGGCCGCGCAGATAGCCGCGTCCTCTTCCGTCGCGCCATACGCTTCCATGTACATCGAGTACTCGGTGGCCAGTGGCCCAATGGCGCCGGCAAATGGGTCGCGCTCGAGAACTGGGTTCGCGCAGGTGGCGATCGCGGCCTGCGTGTCCGACTCGGAGTTCTTTTCCCAGCCAACCGCCATGACAACATCGAATAGCCCGGAAGCCGCGCTGTAATAAGCCGCCGCCGCGACCGTCGTGCCTGTCGTGCCGCCGGTGGTAACTTTGAAGACCGGCTTCATAAAGGAACCGAGCCCGTCAGTCGCCCACATATCGACGTAGTTGATATTCTCAAAGTGATCCATGTTGCCGATGACTATCGCGTCAACGTCGTCCAGTGTTATGCCCGCGTCGTCAAGGCCTCTGGTAACGGCCTCCGCGATAAGCTCGACGCCCGAGGCGTCCAGCCTGCGGGAGGCATGATGGGTCTGTCCGACCCCGACTATTCCTACTCTTTTTCCCATGTCACACCCCTACTTTCCAAGTATCCAGACGCAATGGGACTGGCCGCACATGCCGTTGATGCCGTGCGCGAGCGCTGTTCCGGCCCCTTTCACCTGGCGTTTCCCGGCCTCACCTCGAAGCTGCAGAACGCACTCGATCACGCACGCCAGCCCGGCGACCTGCACCGGGTTGGCGGAAAGCCTGCCGCCCGATGGGTTGACCGGTAGCTTGCCGTCGCGATTGAACGCGCCGCGCTCTTCCATCTCCGGGCCACGGCCGTCCTCGCAGAAGCCAAGTCCCTCTAGCCAGAGCGGCTCCATGTAAGAGAACGCGTCGTAAATCTCAGCCACGTCGATGTCGTCAGCAGTGACGCCGGCCATCGAGTAAGCCTTCTTTGCGGCTTTCTTGAGCGCGCGCGTATTCGCGAGGTCCCGGTCGCCGAGGCGATACGCGTCCGTGATGTGCCCCACGCCGTTCAGCCACACTCTCTTCTTGTTGGTTGTCAACTTCTTCGCATTACGCTCCGCCGCCAGTATTACCGCCGCCGCGCCGTCTGTGACCGGTGAGCAATCCAGTTTCTTCAGCGGACTCGCGAGCATCGGCGAGTTCATGACGTCCTGGACTGTAATCTCCATCGGCAACTGCGCGAACGGGTTTCGCATCGCGTTGCCGTGATTCTTCACGGAAACAAGAGCGAACTGCTCCTCGCTCCCGCCCGACACGGTCATGTACCTGCGCGCCTGAAGAGCCGCCGAACTGATAGCGTCAAGCCCGAGCTTTCGCTCGACCAGAGGGTCAAAGGCTGTGTTCGTTATCCCATTTATGTTGCTCTCGGTTCCCTTGTGGTGGGCAACTACAAGCGTGGTTCCGAATGAACCCGAGAGGATTCGCATCATCCCGTAGAGAACGCCGAAAGTTCCGTCGCCTTCTACCGTAGTGATGTCCTTGTTGTACGCCCCCGACGCATCCGAAATAGCCATGGACGAGATTGTACGCCCATCCCAGAAGTCACTTGATACCGAGACGACGTTCTCGACGTCTTGAATGGATATCCCGGCGTCAGCAACGGCTTTGCTGGCCACTTCCCACACAAGCTCGTGAAACATCTCGCGCTTGCCGCTTTCGTACTTTGTCTGCCCGACTCCAATAACTGCTACTCTTTCCAACTATCTCACCACCATTCCTAAATCCCGGCGGCCTCAAGCAATCGGCTTGAAGTGCTTGATATCCATGATGTTCCCGTCACGCTCTTTCGCCAGTACGGCCTTCACCCGCATGCCCACCTTCACCTTTTCAGGATCTACCCCGCCGATCAGGTGAACAAGTCCGGTGTCGGCGCCGTCCATCTTTATGACCCCGTACACGAAAGGCGCCTTCTTCGGATGTATCGTGGGTTCGTTGTAATGCACGACCGTGTAAGTCTCTATAACGCCCGTGCCGGGCAACTTGATCCAGTCGTTCATGTCCTTGTAACAATCGATACACTTGATCTTGGGAGGAACATACACCTTGCCGCAGGACGGACAGCGGTTCGCCCAGATCTCGCCGTCATCCCTGAGCTGGACGTACCACTTGCTCAGGGTGCTGCCGACAGTCCACGAGTATGGCACG
Organism: Candidatus Anoxymicrobium japonicum; assembly: GCA_002843005.1. Taxonomy (NCBI): domain Bacteria; kingdom Bacillati; phylum Actinomycetota; class Candidatus Geothermincolia; order Candidatus Geothermincolales; family Candidatus Anoxymicrobiaceae; genus Candidatus Anoxymicrobium; species Candidatus Anoxymicrobium japonicum. Next base: position 5,492 of record PHEX01000080.1, read on the forward strand.
CAAATCTTTCCCGGGAAAACGACCTCTTCCACATCGGCCTTCCAATCAGCCAACTGCCTCACCTCTTTTCACCAAACGAATTACCGTACAAATTCCTGAACCAAAGAACTAGCTTATCCTATAAGTTTTGATGTGCCAAGTCGAGTCGGCGGGGCGCGTCAAATGTCTTCGAAGTAGCAGGCGCGGTACTTGCCGCGGCGCAACGCCTCAATGAGCTCCACCTCATTGCCGGGCTCTTCCTCGAAGACAGTGACGCAGCGAGCGATATGGCTCACGTGATGAGCGTCACTGCCGCCTGTCCCAAAAAGCCCGTGTTTCTCGCGCAGGCTCTCGGCCTGGTCGTTGCTCTTGCGCGTCATCGCTCCGTTGCGGGTCTCGATCGCGCGCACGGACGCGAGAAGATTGTCTGAGATAGCGGTCTTGCTACGGTGGCGCGCGTCGGCGACGCCACGGCACGGATGAGCCGGGATGATTATGCCGTTGCGCTGTTCGACCTCACGCTTCAAATCCTCAAATGGGAAGAGGTAGTAAGGGACGTCCTCCTCCCACCCGAATACGAGCATGTCACCAAGCTCTGTAAGCACTTCCATGCCCCGAAAGACCAGAAACCCGCGCTCTTTCGCGTGCTCGAAAGCGACCCGCGCGCCACGGGTAGTCGCATGCTCCGTTACGCATACCGCATCGAGCCCGACCTCACACGAGCGCTCGACCAGCTCATCGGGCATTAGCGAAGAGCATCTGGATGAAATGTTCGTGTGAACGTGAAGGTCAACAATCATGCCGCTTCTCTTTCAAGATTTGAACGTCCGCGTGCGCGAAATGAGACACTTTGAATACTTATGGGTCAGACCAATTCTGTCTTGGTGATGTCGATCTTTACCATCTACGTCTTCTCCTCGGTGTTCTTCAGGACTTCGGTTCCCGCTCGCGTCAGTCGGTAACGCTGCAGGCGGTTACCGGGCTTGTCCGGGATCGTAAGCTCAATGAGCCCGTTGCCCAACAGCTCGTTCAGGGTGCGTTTCAGAGCACCTGTCTTGCTCCGCAGTCCGAGCGTTGTCGCCAACTCCTGAGCCGAACGCACGTCTCCCGACAACGCGCGCAGCACTCGATCTGACTGGGCCCCCGAGATATTGACCTGGGCTCTGACCTCCGGATTTGGAAACTTTCATTTTCGATCACCTCCCGGATACGTTGGGTGAAGACAGCGCTCCGTCCGCTTCAGCTGGCAGGCGCGGTTGTTGAGCCTTTTCTCTCGCGTTTCAGAATCGAGTCCGCGACCAGTAGCCCCGAGGCCGAGGCCTGCACCAGGCCCCTGGTTATTCCGACGCCGTCACCGGCGCCAAACATGTTTTTCACCTGGCTCTCGAGAGCGCTCGAAACTTTGAGGCGGGAGCCATAGAACTTGACTTCGACCCCGTAGAGAAGCGTGTTGCGCGAGAACACTCCCGGAGTAAGCGCGTCGAGAGCGGACAACGTCTCCAGGATGCCCGAGAGGTATCGAAACGGCAACACCAGACTGAGGTCGCCAGGGGTCGCCTCGCCGAGGGTCGGGACGACCGTGCCGCGCGCCATCCTCCTGGGATTGGAGCGGCGTCCTGCCATCAGGTCGCCCAGCCGCTGGACGATTATCCCGTCACCCAGAAGATTCGCGAGCCACGCGATGTATTTGCCATAAGCGATAGGCTCGTGAAACGGTTCAGTGAACCTCTTGTCAACGAGCAACGCGAAATTGGTGTTTTCAGTTTTCTTGCCGAGGTAGGAGTGGCCGTTCACGGTCAGCACCTCCTCGTAGCGCTCCTTTATCACCTCGCCGCGCGGGTTCATGCAGAAAGTGCGCACTCTGTCCTCGGACGCTTTGGTGTAGTAGATAAGCTTGGGTTCGTAGAGCTCATCCGTGAGTGGCGCCATCACGACCTCCGGGATCTCTACCCTGACCCCGATATCAACCATATTGTTGTTGCGCGAAAGCTTGAGTTCGCCGGCGACGCCGTCGAACCACTCAGCGCCGCTGCGCCCTGGGGCGACAACCAGGTACTTGCAGTCAATGCTGTTTCCCGCGCGCGTCTCGATCCCCGTGACCGCTCCGTCTGAGACCGTGATAGATTCAACCATCGACTTGAACTGGATCTCCGCTTTGCCTTTCAGTTCCTCGTACATATTGCCCAGCACAACCGGACAGACTTCTGTGCCTATATGCCGCACTCGCGAAGGTACGAGAATAAGGTCGGACTTTACCGCGTTGCGAGAGATCTCGCTGATCTTCTCTTCGTCGTTGCCAAAGGTTCGCTCAGGTGCTCCAAACTCCAGGTAAGTCCTGTCAACTTTCTCGATGAGCTTCTCCACCTTTTTCGCGGGAATGAGGTCGGTGAGCCAGCCGCCTACCTTGCTGGACAACGTAAGCTTGCCGTCGCTGAAAGCGCCCGCCCCCCCCCATCCGCTCAAAACAGCGCATGGTTGGCAATTCCGGCACTGGCCGCTTGGGGATGGACAGTTCCTGTGCTCGAGCCCCTCGCCTTTATCCAGCAACAGAACCTCGAGGTCGGAGTTGCGCGTGAGCTCGAGCGCGCAGAATATCCCCGCGGGACCCGCGCCTACTATGATCACGTCGTATGTCTGTTTCATTGCCCACCTGTCTGATCAATCGCTTCAAGCCGACCGAAGCGTTCAACAATACCTTATATTATGGACACATCCCGGTCACTCTTCCATCAACTCATTTTTACAATTCAATTCTTCCCACATAGAACATAGGGGTCACCTGTAAGAAGCCCAAGTCAAGACACACCTCTCCTTGATCCCCGCTCGCGGGGATGTCAAATTCGTCTTGACTTGGGAGGAGACCCC
>PHEX01000081.1 GCA_002843005.1 Candidatus Anoxymicrobium japonicum
CCACTGGGACCGCTTCTTGGGAAGGGCAGCGTGAAGAACACGAGTTCTATGTTGAGCGCTCTTGACCCGAAGGTTGTGGGTGAGGCGATCCAGGAGAACCCCGAGTTCCTCGTAGAGATGATGAAGTACGGCGACCCGTCGGGCACGGCGATAGCGCTGAACGAAAATCCGGAGTGGGTGAGCGAGGTTCTCTCAAACGTGGATGGCGAGGTCGTGGCGGGTGTCGTCAACAAGAACGAGAAGTACCTGTCGGAAAGCGCGAAGTACTCGGATCCGGAAGGCTCCGCGAAAATAATCAACAAGGCCGGCCCGTTCATCAGGGATATGGTGAGCAAGTTGAACGGGCAGGTGATCGCGAATGTGGTGAACGAGAACGGCGAGTACATCAGTAAGCTCATCTCATACACCGACTACGATGTGGCGGCGCAGTCGATGAACGCCAATCCCGAGTTTACAGTGGATCTGGTGGGACATTTGAATCCGGACACAATTGCCGGAGTCGTCAACAACAACGGGTCGTGGGTAACGCAACTGTTGAGCAAGCTGGACGCGAAGGTCACGGCGCAGGGAGCGGCGGCCAACGCGGACTTGATGTCCCGGTTGGTTCCGCAACTGGATGCCGGAGTCATCGCCGGCATAGTCAACGGTAACGAGGCGTTCCTCACAGAGTACTTTGGCGCCACAAACCCCGATGACTTCGCGAGAACCAGCCAGCAGATGGCGGGCTTCCAATACGATGTCGCTATGAACATCAGCCCGAACCTCATCGCTGAGATTGTGAACAACCAGTCGTTTTTGACGAGGTTTATCTCAAAGATGAATCCCAGTGGCATGGCGACATCGATGGCCGACACGACAGACTTCACCAGCAAGCTCCTTGACTACCTCGACCCGGTGGCTATCGCGAATATTGTGAACAACGCGGCGCCGATGATATCGGGAACGCTCGGGAACCTGTCAACAGAGTTTCTGGCGGCGATGTCCAACAACGCTGATGCGACGAACAAGCTTCTCTCGAAGTTGTCGCCGTTGCCTATCGCTGGCGCGATTAACGCGAACGGAGTGTTTCTGTCCGGATTGATGCAGAACTCGTCAAGCGTCGGCACGGCCCAGGCTGTTAATCAGAACCCAGGTTTTGTGAAGGCGTTGTTGAGTTATCTCGACGTCGCGAAGCTCAATGGTATGTCGGCCGCGACGTGGCAGAAGACGGCGGAGATGGTCGGCAAGCTCGATCCAAATGTGATAGCGGGTATCGTGAACGCGAACGGCACGTTTCTCACGAGGTTGGTCTCCAAGATGGATCCGGACGCTATGTCGAGCGGCATGAATAGCGACCCAACCTTCATGATCAATCTTGTCGGCAAGCTGAACCCGCAGGTTATCGCCGGCGTGATAAACAACAACGGCACGTTCTTGAGCCAGTTGCAGGGCAAGGGGAACCAGAAGGCTACGGCGGATGCCATCAACAACAACGTGGCCTGGGTCAGCAACCTGATTACATACTTGAACCCGCAGGTGATAGCGGGAATCATGAACAACGCTGACCCGAAAAACAATGAAGAGATGATGAAGTACCTGCGTCCGGATGTAATCGCCTATGTTGTCAATCACAACGGTTTCTTCCTCGATGGCATGCTCGCGAACCTTCAACCAACGGTGCTTGCGAACGCGATCAACACTCCCGGCGGGCAGGCGTACCTGACGGCATATCTGGATCCGGCTATAGGCATGGATCCGTATTGGGGAGCGATGGCGTCGAACGCGAATCCGGAGTTCGCGGAAGCGATGATGGCGCCTCCGCCGGACGGTATCGACCCCGGAGTGCTGGCGAATGTCATCAACAACAACGGGGCGTTCATCAGCGGTCTGATCTCGAAGCTGGACGCGACCGTCTTGAGCAACGCGACGATCGCGGCGACCAAGAAGTCGTACCAGCCCGGCGGACCCAAAGGTCAAATGTATGATTTCACGAGGCCGTATAACCCCGCGAGCCCCCATTCGCCGGACAACGGGCTGAACCCGGCGGTCATCGCGGATATCATAAACAGCAACCAGGCGTTCCTCACGGACTACATGGACAATTCGGATCCTGTGGCGAACGCGAACCTGCTCGAGTCCGTGAACGGCAGGAACTTTGTCTTGAACGTGGTAAACGCCGCAGCCAACAACATGGACGCGCTTCAAAGCCTGATTGCCGCCATGGCCTCACCGGGCGCTATTGAGACATCGCGTCAGACGAACATCTTGCTGGCGGTCAACGCGAATCTTCCCGGGTCCGTGGCCCAATACATCAAGAATCAGATAAACGCTGTGGGTAAAATCAATAATGTCCTCTCCTGGGTGACGGTGAAGACCGCCGGTAAAGTTAACCCACAGCCCACTGATTGCTCGTACGGCACGTTCCTGGAAGCAGTAGTGCAGGACTATCCGCTTTAGGACGAATCGGAACAGAAGAAGATGGCAGAGCGGGAACTCACGTTCCCGCTTTTGTACGAAAAGGCATAATGGGGTCAAACCATTTTATGCATTTTGTAACAGCGAAATGGGAGTACGTATAGAAACGCATAAAATGGTTTGACCCCATTATGCCTTTTCTCATCCTGTGCGTATAATTGCAGTAGGGCGTGTCAGACAAACTGGAGTGAAAGTTTTGGAGTGTAAATATCATAGCGGGCAGGAAGCGGATCTGGTTTGCCTCAAGTGCGCAAAGCCGTACTGCCGCGACTGTGTAGAAGAGACCGGTGAAGCCCATTACTGTATTGATTGCCACAGAGAGACTGTGGAACGCTTCGCAAGTCAGATGGGAGTGTCTAAGAAGGCCAGGGCACCGAAGATTCCAAAGGGCGACAAGAAGCCGCGCGGGCCTGAAAAAGCGCCGGTTCGGCACGGATTGCCCGATGTCGGTCCGACCCTGGAATCACCTTCACCGTCATCTTCTACGCTCTCGTCAGGGGAGAAGGCCGCGTTTTGGAGTGAAGAAGAGAAACGCGTTACAAGCCCGGCGGCACGCGGTAGTCATCGCGAGCGAAAAAGAGAAGGCCGCCTTGCGTCGGGAGGCGTTCCTGTGGCGATGCAGGTTCCCGAGGAGTATTGCGGCGAGGTGACCGGCGTGCCTTCATATTTCAAGGCCGTCCTCATCGCGATGGTGGCAGGGCTGGCGAGCGCCGCTGCGTACGCTGGCCTCGAATGGTGGCTCCACAAGAATCTCGGCATTCTCTTGTGGATTTTAGGGTTCGGCGTTGGCATTGCGGTGATGCTTGGCTCGGGCAGGCACTACAACTGGAAACTCGGACTCATTGCCGCCGGAACCGCTATGCTGTGGGTCAGTGTCGGACGCGTCGCTTACTACATGCTGGACATCCGCTTCAACAGGCTGTTCCCGTTCAAGATGAGCATCTGGCCGCTTTTCCGGGAGTCGGCGAGTACGTATGTCCAGGATTTTTCCTCGATATGGCTGGTTTTCTTTCTGATAGCTGCCACGGTCGCGTTTCTGGTGTCGTTCAGGCCGCCGCCGATAAAGTTGCGTTGACGCAAAAAACGCAACACAGGGGGTCAGGCCCCCGGTGTTGCGTTTTTTGCGTTCTGGTTCGTTGTGATTTAATATTTCCTGTAATCGAATAGTGACGTCTCCGACCCGAGAGGCCTAAAGCGAAAGCAACGGCCCGAGGGCGACAGGGTTCGGCGGGAAACGGCCGGGCCTCCCGTGATTGAAAAGGAGGTGTGACACACAAGCGTGTGCCTGCCTTTTCCCGCGGCAGGTTTTTTTATTGGAGGGACTCAATTTGAAAAACAGAAGATTCACAACGGTACTGCCGGCTATCGCTCTGGTTGCGCTCATGGCGGCTCCGGTGATACTTGTTGGCGGGTGCGGCAAGAGTAAGCCGACTGTTCTGGTGCTTGCCACAACCACCAGTACGCAGGACTCCGGCTTGCTGGACGTTCTTGTCCCCGCGTTCGAGAAGCAGTACAACGCGAAGGTAAAAGCGATTGCCGTAGGCACGGGCGAGGCGCTGAAGATGGGCGAAAAGGGGGACGCGGACGTGTTGCTCGTCCACTCAAAGGCGGCGGAGGAGCAGTTCGTCAAGGACGGCTTCGGGCTCGAGCGCGCGCAGGTGATGTACAACGATTTCGTCATACTGGGGCCGGCGGCGGATCCGGCGGGAATCAAAGGTGAAGCAAGCGCTGTGGGCGCGCTCAAAAAGATTGCGGCGAGCCGCGCGACGTTTGTGAGCCGCGCTGACGACTCGGGAACGAACAAGGCGGAGCTCAATATCTGGAAAGCGGCAGGCATCAACCCGAAAGGACAGCCGTGGCACGTCGAGACCGGACAGGGGATGGGCGCGACGCTGGCCATCACGGACCAGAAGCAAGGCTACACCTTGAGCGACCGGGCGACTTTCATCGCGCGCGAGGGGACGTTCAATCCGGTCATCCTCGTCGAGGGAGACAAAGCTCTCTATAACCAGTACGGAGTTATTGTGGTCAACCCGGATAAGCATCCCAGCCTGAAGTTGAACACCAGGTGCGCGGAGGAGTTTGTCGAGTACGTTACGAGCAAGAAAGGCCAGGAGCTGATCGGCGCCTACAAGAAGAATGGTGTCGTGTTGTTCCATCCCAATGCGTCGAGTGAGACACAGTGATCACAATGTCACAGTTCTGGCACGCCCTCATGCTGTCACTGGCGGTGTCAGGGCTGGCATGTCTCATTGGGGCGGTCGCAGGTATTCCGCTTGGAACCGCGCTAGCCGAGTTTTCTTTCCGCGGCAGAGGCGTCCTGTTGACGATTGTGCACGCGTTCATGGGGTTGCCGCCTGTGGTGGTGGGCGTGTTCACCTTTGTCGTGATAGCTCGCCACGGCACTCTGGGAAGCCTCGGTCTGTGCTACACGCCTGGGGCTATGGTGATAGTGCAGGTCATACTGGCCACGCCCATCATCGCGGGGTTCACCCACGCGTCGCTGGAGGATGTGGATCCGCGACTGGGCCTGCAGGCCATGAGCCTGGGAGCGACACGCGCGCAGGCCGTGCTTGTCAAAATGCGGGAGGCGCGCGCGGGGCTGGTTGCCGCGATCATCGCGGGCTTCGGGCGCGTCATAGCCGAGGTCGGGGCCGTAACGATCGTCGGCGGCGCTATAAACGGCCAGACCGACACGCTTACGACTCTCGCCGTCAAACTGACACGCCAGGGACGCGATAACCTCGCTATGCTTGTCGGCGTGGTTCTGATAGCGGTAGCAATTACGGTCAACATCTTTCTGACGCGCCTTCAGGTGGACAGAGGCGCATCCGAGGTGGAGAAAAGGGTGACAGGGTATGCCAGTTGAGGCCGCCGCTCCAGCAATTGAAGCCAGCGGGTTAACGAAGGCATACAATGGCGCGACCGTGCTTGATATCGAGCATCTGGAGGTTGCCCGGGGTGAGATACTGGCCGTACTGGGCCCCAGCGGCGCCGGGAAGAGCGTGCTCCTTCGGCTGCTCAACCTGCTGGAGCCATCGACGCGCGGGACTATCCGGTTCAACGGGGTGGAGGTTCAGGGAATTGATGGGCGAAAGCGGGTGGAAGTTTCGCGCAGGATGGCGATGGTATTTCAGGATCCGCTGCTGTTTCGGGGCTCGGTGGCTGACAACGTTGCTTATGGACTGAAGGTGCGCGGGGTATCGCCAGATGAGCGCTATGCCTGCGTCAACGAGATGTTGAAGGTCGTCGGACTTGAGCGCCTGGAGCGAGCGCGCGTCAGGGCGCTTTCAGGTGGAGAAGCGCGGCGGGTCGCGTTCGCTCGGGCGCTGGTTATCAAGCCTGAAGTGCTGCTGTTCGATGAGCCGTTCGCGAGCCTGGATCCTCCGACACGGCGCTTACTGCAGGAGGAGACCAGGGTGATGCTCAAAGAGCGCGCCCTGTCCGCGGTTTTTGTGACGCACGACCAGGAGGAGGCCGCCCGCATGGGTGACCGCATGCTCGTTCTCAACGGAGGTTCGGTTGCACAAGTTGGAAGCGCCAGGGACATATTCTACAAGCCCGCAAGCGAGTTCGTGGCGCGGTTCGTGGGGGTGGACAACATATTCAGCGGTGAGGTCGTGCGCTGTGAGGGCGGCCTGGCGCAGGTGTCGGTGGATGGGAGCGTCCTAGAGGCAATGACAGAGTGCGTCTCCGGCGAGCAGGTCAAGCTGGGTGTGCGGCCCGAGGATGTGACAGTATTGTCGGCAAGTGGACTCGAAACTCCGGCGAGCAGCAGAAACGCTTTTGTCGGCAATGTGACCGATGTCGAGATGCGCGGGCCATTGGCGCGGGTGACGCTCGCGTGCCCGTTTCCGCTGGTGGCTCATGTGACGCGGCGTTCGACCGAAGAGATGGGCATAACCCCCGGAGCGGAGTTTGGCGCCCGATTCAAAGCGACCGCGGTAGTGGTGTGGCCCCGCGCAGCGGTAGACGGAGAGGTAGACGGTGCCTGAACATTCTTCCCGAATTTTCAAGAGGATTTATGTGTTTTCCCGAAGTTCATACTCCCTTCCGTGTTCGATCATTGACCATATC
>PHEX01000082.1 GCA_002843005.1 Candidatus Anoxymicrobium japonicum
GAGCGCGCCATGTACTGGAACAACAGAGGCGCGGGCACGGACACAATAGGCGGCTTCTCGGATTAAACATACCCCTCACAGCAATCCTCTCCCTTGGCGAGAGAGGGGGAACTGTTTTTCCTCACCTTTAGACGGGGGAGGCCCTAAGGTGAGGGTGTGATGCATCACAGACAGGAATGTCTGTGCTACCCTCCCCTTTCTCGCTTCCAGGAGATGGGCGCGGTATAATAAAAACCCGTTGAGCCGTTAAAATTGATTATAGGAGCGGATAATTGAGCGACCCTGAGACGGTTGATGAATCTTACGTCAAGAGCGCGGTGATGTTCGTTATCAACGCGCACGCCGCAACAGTAAACATGCGTCTGTATCCTATTACCAGCACCATGGTTACAGAAACCTTCGACAAAGCAAACGAAGCCCTCCAGGAAATATTTAAATCCTTCGAGCGCCTGAGCATAGCGTCCATCGAAAACGGCCTGCTGGTCAACGACGTTCGCCTCGATGACATCGAGCAACAGAAAGCTCCCGTAAAGTCGTTTGTCGCCTGGATGAACGAGCGTGAGCTCTCTACTGTCGAGTTCGAGAAGGGCATCACCAGCGAGGAGTTGCAATCTTTCTTCTCGATACTAAGTGGCATGACGGACGCGCAGGATCGGGTGAAGCTGACCGAGGATCTGGCCGAGCAAAGCATAAAGCACGCGAGTGTAAACCAACGCGTCTATGTCGCCGTCACCACCGATAGCGACGGGGAAATTATCGGAGGCGCGCCCTCAGCGTCTTCTCCGCTCAACGCTCTCAAGGATGAACTGCTTATCCGCTATCTGATGGGTAAGGTGAACCTGAACGATGTCGAGGATCACGAACTCGTAGAGGTACTTTCCGACCCTGGGAAGGTCGGTGGTCTATTGAGCCGGTTTCTCGGAGAGGAAGGAGCCGAGGGCGGCGTCCTTATGAAAAGCCAGAAGGCCTCAGAAGCGCTGAACGCCGTGGCTGAGATGGTCAAAGAGATAGACGATGATGAATTGCGCGAGGCCATGGGCGACAAGATTACGAACGTCATCGCCGAGATGAGTCCGCGCGAGATGACAAGCATCCTTTCAGGTTGTGTACCGGAGGATCTGAACATCAGGCACATCCGTGAGAATATCATAACAATGCTCTCCAACAACCAGCTTTTGGAGATGGTCGATTTCCTTATCGAAGATTATGACGAGATGAAGTCCGAATCGGGCGAGCTCAACGCCGAGTGGACAAGGAAGAGGTTGCAGGATATGAACGAGCTTCTCCTGGGTGTTCGTGGCGAGCGGAGCGAGGCAATAAGTGAGGCTATCGACAGAAAGCTGGACGAAGCGGGAATCGCCGAGGAGCGAGACCCTGGAACCGGCAAGCGCGTCCTGTCCGCCTACCAGATGTTGGGCGGGCCGCTCACGGAGGATGTGGTGGAGCTCGGCGAGGGGGTCGACCAGACCGTGCCGCGCCAGATACGGCAGCTTTACATCATGGAGGAGCTCGACCTCGCGGCCGGCATGCTTCGAAAGCTCGCCGAGAACTTCCATCAGGACTCGCCGTCGGTCAGACGGTTTGCGACAGCGCTTTTCAAGGAGACTCTTGAAGGCCTTGACAATGAGCATAGAGCCCAGGCCGCCGATGTTCTGTGTCCGAGCATTCTCGAGGAGATGCGCAAGGAGCTGGACTTCCAGGCTTTCACAAACGAGGTGGATTCCGTTGTCAGGATGGCCGGGACGTACATGCGATGCGGGCGCGTTCAGGACGCCGTAGAGATAATCGCGACACTTACCGCTGTCGGCGCCGAGGACGTGGGCAAGGGGGATGAACTGATCAAGCACGTAACTGAAGCGCTGTCGGAGCTCATGGGCGCCGGAGGGGTAATTGACGTAAAGTCTCTCCTGCTCGAGGAGGACGAGGAGAAGAGGCGCAATACAATTCAGGCTCTCTCGAGCCTCGGGCCGGACGTCTTGATCCCGCTGGTAAATGTGGTGAAAGATCGAGGAGAGACAGAGTTGCACGATCGCGCGCTGGATACGCTGCAGTCAGTGGGAGAGCCGGGGATCAAAGCTCTTGTCAGCGAACTGGAGAAAGAGAACCCGTGGTATGCCTACAGAAACATTCTCAATGTCATTGCGGAGCGGAAGATCGAAGAGGGACTGCCACAGGTGATCGCTATGGTTGCGCATCCTGACGAGAGGATCCGCCGTGAGGCCGTCCGTAGCCTGGCGCACATCGGTTCGCCGGATTCGTTCCCCGCTGTTATGAGCGCCGCGAACGATACGAGTATTGTGGTCAGGAAGACGGCGGTCAGGGCGCTGGGGGTTTTTGGGAATCCGAACGTCGCGCAGTACTTGCTGAATATCATAAACGGACAGGGTCCGCGCGGGAAGGAAGAGGAGCAGGGCGTGGTCGAGGCCGCGTGCCTGTCGCTGGGCGATCTCCATGACAGCAGTTACCTCCCCCAACTGGCCGCATTGCTGCGCAACGGTGGGCTTTTTAAGAAAACCAGGCCAGATGAGGTCAAGGCGGCGGCTTGCATCGCTTTGGGAAACATCGGCAACTCGAGCGCTATGTCTGTACTGGAAAAGGCTAAAAAGGATTCGAGCCAGATAGTGCGTGGTAGCGCGGAAAAGGCGATCCACAGGCTCAAGAGCGAAATTGACGCGCCCGAGCCGCAATAAACAGAGTAACAGTAACAGGGGTCAAGCAACGTCTACCGCGCAGCGGTAGACGGTGCCTGACCCCTGGTTGTTTGGTTGTTTCCGCTCTACTTTATCCAGCCCATTTTGATGAACCACTCGACTGTGGCGCGCAGGCCCAGCTTGAAGTCGGGGTACTCCCACTCGAAGCCCAGGCGCTGTAGCTTGCCGCTGCTGATCCAGTAACTGGACGACAGGTACCGAGCGCTCGACTCCTCCCAGATACGGAGACGCTGGAAGCCGGGGAACTTCCCGTCCAACCAGCGGAGGTAACGAGACGACCAGATTCCGAACGGCTGCAGCATCGGCATGCGCAAAAATGGTATGAGGTGGATCTTGCGCCCGACAAGCAGCGCGCTGATCTTCAGGAACTCGAGCTGGCTGATAACGGTCGGGTCGGAGACGTTGAAATCCTCGAAGACCGCATCCTCGCGTTGCGCGAGGAAGTAAGCCGCGCGACCGATGTCACGGACGTGGCAGTTTACCATCAGGTAGTTTTTCAGGTCGAGCGGCAGGATCGGCATAAGCCCTTCTGACAGAGCGATGACAATGCCCCCGATACCGTAGTCGCTCCCCGGGCCGTAGAGCGGCGCCGGGCGTATTATCGTCCAGCGCAAACCTTGCTCGCGCCCGAATCGCTGGATGATCTGCTCCTGCTTCCACTTGGTGATCGAGTAGTCGTTAACCAGAAATGTGTCGCGAGGTTGTGGGCCCGGAGTGTTGAGCGGAGTGCTCCCCTCCTCTGTGAAAGGTTGGTTGGTCGGATGGGCGGATGGTCTCTTGTACTCCTTGTCCTTGAGCCATGGCCGGACTCCGTGGCCCCAAAGCAACTCGAAGAGTGCCCGCAAGGGGTTGCTCGAGCTTTGAGGCATGTAGGGGTGGCCATAAACCCCAGCGGTGGACCAGTGCACCATGCGATCGATTCCCTCCTCGACCATGGCCTCACAGAGGTTGATTGTGCCCTCGAAGTTGATTTTCTCCAGTGCGGACATCGGCGCGGAGTAGTCGTAGAGGCTTGCTGTGTGATAAACGACTCCGACCCCCTTCAGGACTTTTTTGAGCGATTGCTTGTCGGAGAGATCCGAGGGAACGAAATCGACTCCGTCCGCGTCCCAATCAATGCAGATGTTGTCCTGCGTCGTGCGAACCTTCTGGCTTTCAAAAGCCCTCGCGAGGTCGGTGCCACGCACCGGGATACCCGCGTCCGCCAGTATCTTCACCATGTGCCCGCCCGAGAAGCCGCAGGCGCCTGTGACAAGTGCTGGTTTCATATTGTCAACCTCCTGTATCAGTTGCGATAGGATCCCCTTAACTTTGGGGTCAGGTCTTTTTTCTAAAGTTTAAGAGGGGTCTGGCAACGTCTACCGCTTTAGCGGTAGACGTTGCCCCCCTCTGGACGGACGATCGACTTTTAGAAAAAAGACCTGACCCTGCGCCGTCTTGTCCTCATGAGATCCGTGAACGCCTCGAGCCGTGTCGAGATGCCGGTCGGAGATGCGTGCTCGTCCAGACAGAGGTTCAACACAGGGATATTATACTCCGATTCGATGCGCGGGAGGATCGCCCTGCAGATGTTCTCGGGCATGCATGTGAATGGATAAAGGTGAATGACACCGTCGTAGCCCTTGCGGCTGGCGTTGATGGCGCCGGCAATCGTCTGGTGCTCTTCACCACCGAGGACGTAGGCGGTGTAAGGTTTCGTGACGCGCCTTGCGCGCCGCTCGTCGAGGATGATAGAGGGGTTGATCTTGACGGGGCGCATCAACCATTTGCAGACGCTCATCACGGGATAGGCCATTATTCCCATCTCGCCGAGTTTGCGTTCGATGTCGAAGTTCAAGGAAGGCTCCAGCACAGCGTATATCTCGCCCAGGATCGCGACTTTCAATAGATCACGTCCGTTCTTCTCCTGTTCGACATCGCGCAACACCGCCACTGACTCGCGCACCGCCGTGTCCACCTGCTTGAGGGACCGGGCTTCGTGGACCATCGACAGACCGTTCATAAGCGCGGTCGAGGCGCTCCCTCTGTTCCGCTCAAACGGGCGGATGTCGCGGGCCGTCTTTTCGAGCGTGTCTATAGCCTCAGCCTTGCGCTTGAACGCGCGAAACCCGCGCAACCACGCGAGCAAGAGGTTGTCATCCACCGTGTCGCGGAACTTATTGTAGAAAGGAAGAAGGCCGTCTCGCCCTAGCAGGAGGCTGTCAAACTCAAAGCCAAGATCGCGCAATATCTTGTGCTGCACGCGGCCGTAATAGCCGAACCTGCAAGCCCACATGCCGCTGACCATCGCGAGCGTATCCGCTCCCATCTCTAGTCCGTGGAGATTGTCTCCGAGGTTGATCTTGAAAGGAAGACAAACGAACTCGGGAGCGTGCAGGCTCCCTATTTCGATAGTTTTGCGCGTCGGGCGTGGCGGCAGGATCACCTCGGCACCCAGATGAGAGAGGAGAGCGGAGAGAGGGATATACGAGTTTCCCATATGGGGGAAAGACACCTTCATGAGTTTTTGCGCGCTCGCCGGATAAGATCCACAAAAGCCTCGACGCGCGTCGCGACGCCCGCCTCGCCGGTGTGTTCATCCAGGACCAACGTTGTGAGAGGAGGGCTGTTTTCGGTGACCACTTCCCGCGCGATGATCTCGCCGAGTATTGAGTCGGGGCCGCACGCGAAGCCGACAACCAGAATGACGCCGTCGATGTCGGAGCGCCCGAGGAAGTGGGATGCCGAGCCCAGCAGCTCCTTTTCGTAACTCCAGGAGATGCTCGGGTAACGCGACAGCTCGCGATCAATGACATCCGGCGGCACCTGCGTCATGTAAGTAACGCGCGCTCCAAGGCGCTCGAGTTTCAAAGGAAGGTTGTGACTGATGAAGTAGTCGTGTATCAGGTACTCGTGCCCGATGAGGGCAATGTTGATATCCTTCGGGCGATTGGCGCCTGGCCGCCCGCCGCCGGTCGCGGGCATTGTTTTTTCTTTGTTGTTTCCGTTGCCGAGCACATTTTTCATTGCCTCGTTTGGGGTAAGCCCGCGCATCAACTCCGCTTCGTACGCTCCTTGCGCCGCCAGTGAATCGGAAAGCGCTTTGCGGGTGAGCGACATCGAAGCGCCCAGCTCAGCGCAGACGCGCTTCATGCTTGATTTGAGCGACCGTTTCTGGATATCGATCGTGAATTCGATTGTCGGGGGCAAATTGTCGAGAGAGTGCTTGATCATGTCAGGCAGGCCAATGAGCTTGGGGCAGGTGAAGGTATCACCGCCGGTTTTTTCAACCGACACCAGGCGGGAAATGAACAGCAAGTCGCACCTGTCGGCGACATCAAGGAGATGGCCGTAATAAAGCTTCACGGGCACACAGATATCGTCCACGCACTGACGGACGCCATCCTGAACCAGTTCCTTGCGCGTAGAGCGCGACAGGACAACCTCTGCGCCAACTCCTTCGAGAAGGGTCTTCCACAGCGGGAAGTATCTGTAATAAGAAAGTGCCTGTGGCACGCCGACTTTGACCATGAGGTAATTATA
>PHEX01000083.1 GCA_002843005.1 Candidatus Anoxymicrobium japonicum
GCAACGCCAAGAGCTCATCCATCGACTGGCGCTTCACTACCGACGACGCAAGGATTAAACTGAAGAAACTCTACCCATCATTTGGAGAATGACAGAGTAGGAGGAGATTCTTGAAAAAACAGGGCGCGATACGTTGGATAATACTTCTCGCCACCGGCATCGCGCTGGTTGCGCTGGGGTTTGTCGTTGTCAGTGGCGCCACGGGTGGTGTCACTTACAAACGCGTGACATTTACCACGGAAGGATTCAAGCAGGATCCCGTGACGATCTCCGGACTGCTGATCACGCCGGAGGGTGGCGCGCGCGGAAAGGCGCCGGGAGTCGTTTTCGCGCACGGCATAACAGGCTCAAAAGAGTTGTACGTTCAGATAGCGCGGCAGATGGCGCGGGAAGGCCTGGTTGTTCTGTCTATCGACCTTCGCGGACACGGGCGATCCGGGGGCTACTGCACGTACGGCTATGACGAAGTCAGCGACGTCAAGGCGGCAGGCGATTACTTGAGGGAAAACGTCCCTGAAGTCGATCCGGCGCACATCACCGCCATGGGGCATTCGCTGGGAGGCGTCACCGCAACGCGCGCGGGGCTGACGCAGCCGGATACGGACAAACGGTTCTCCTCGGTCGTGGCAATATGGTGCTGGACCAGTTGGAAAGACGCCCTCGAGGACATGGCGGGACCACTCGACAACTTCACGGGCAGATCGTGGCCGTTCACGGTTTTCTCAAAACACATCGACATAAACTCTCCCGAGACGCTGGCGCTCTACAACGTTATCGACTCGATGAACGATACGAGTCCGCCGAACTACATGCTTGCTATCGGAAACTCGGACGAGCTCGCGTCGGTTTCCCGCGAAGAGCAACTCATCGAAAAGGCCACAGTGGTCGCGCGGCGCTCGGGGCCGGAGACAAAGGTCAGGCCCGATTACACGTACGGCGACTTCGCCGCGGGGACGGCCAGGCGTTTGGTAGTGACCAACGACAACCACACAAGCGAAATGGCGAGTGGCCCTATCATCCGCCAGTCGATCGACTGGATAAAACAGAGCGCGGGCCTGCCGGTTGAAGCCGGCCTGGGGGCGCCGTTCCTCTGGGGCCGCTTCATTGGTGGTTACGCGCTGGCGATCGGCATTTTTCTTCTGGCGCTGGGAGCGCTCTCCCTGTCGAAAGCCAGGCTGTTTCCGGAAACAGGGGAGATCGTCGTCACGCCGCTCTGGGAGTACCCCGCTGGCACGCGCGCGCTGGACGTCCTCATCTACGCGTTGCCGGTTATCGCCGCGAGCTATCTTGCCGTGCCGGCGGCAAAGGCGATAGGCATGAAGCCGTTCATACCGTATGCCGGGGTGAACGAAATTAGCATGTTCTCTCTGGCGAGGACATTTTTGCTCCTGCCGCTTTTTGGCGCTGTGCTGGTTTTTGCGTCGCGCCGGGCAGTCGATAGTGGCCGCCTCCGTGAGCGAATCCAGGATGGCGCGGCGCGGTGGGCCAAAAGCGCGGTTTATGCGCTCATGCCGGTAGGTGTGACAATTCTACTGTTGCTGCTGGTAGGCGGGCCATTGATTCTTCCACCTGTTTTCGCGAAGTTGCCGCTCTACTATTTTGTCGGTGTCTTCTGTATCGGATCGGCTTTCTGGCTCGAGGATTACCTCTTTTACAAGTTAACGTACCGCTTCTTCGATATCAGGGATGACCCGGAAAGAGGCAAGCGCCACGTGCTGCTGGCGCGGGCGGTCATCCTGGACCTGGCGCTCATAGCCGGATTTCTTCCACTGATGAGCGGGCCAGGTATATCGATGCGGATAATGGCTTTCAAGGCGCCGGTGCTGATATTCCTGGTTCTGGCGACCCCGATCATGGCGGTGTTCGCGAGCATATCACTGAGGCTCAGGCGCCTGACCGGTGGAAGCATTGCTTTCGCGCTGATGATCAGCACGATCACGGTATGGTTCCTAACAGCGCCAATGGCCGTGCGCGGCTTCTAAACATCAAACATCAGGGGTCAGGCACCGTCTACCTTTCCGTCTACCGCTGCGCGGTAAACGTTGTCAGAGCCCTGATCCCCGCGCGCGCGAGACGCGGCTCAAAAATCGAGCACCTTGCGCGCCGCCTGGACGCCTGAGTTGAGCGCGGCCTCGACCGAGGGCATCCCAAAGTATTCACCGGCAAGGTGGAGGCCTTTGAAGCTCCTCATCCCGACTTTCATGTTTTGCACCGCCGCTATCTGTCCCATGCTCGAGAGACAGACCGCCGCCGGCCAGCGGAAGACCTCGCAGAATATCTGCTTATCGACGTCAGAAAATCGCGGGATCACCATCTGTATTTCGCTCGTCACACGCTCGCGAATTTTCTCATCGTCCCAGTCGAGCATTTCTCGGGCGAACTTGCCGAAGGTGAACACGTGGATGAGACTCGTGTTGGGAGGAGCGTAGCCTGGCGATTTATTTGCGTTATCAGTGAAACCTGCCATGCACATGCCTTCCCTGCGCGGCGTCGCCACCGCATACATATCGTCGATGACCTTGCCTCTGACGGCAATCATGACGTGCGCGCAGGCGCTGTACTTGATCCCCGAAAGAGTGTCGGTAATTCTGGGGGGCAGGTCCGTGAGCAACCCGGCCGCCTCGGGCGCAAGCGTGCCGCATATGACGTTGTCGGCTTCGATGAACTCGGTCTTCTTGCCGCTCTTGATCTTGACGCCCTTGACGATGTTGTTTTCGAGGACGATCTTTTTTACCTCACTGTTCAACCGCACGTCCTTGATGGCGCCGGCGAGAGATTCCGCGAGGCAGCCGATGCCGTTTGTGGTTGTGCTCAAACCCCCGAGGAAGTGCCAGGCGAGCGCCAGCCCGTAAGCCGCGGAGATATCCTCTGGATCCGCGAGTGTAAGCGTGCTTGCGATAGGTTGCATCACATACTCGAGGATCTCGTCCCCCCAGTGACTGCGCGCGTACTCCGCGAATGACACGTTATCGAGTTCGATAGCCTTGAGTGGGTCATTGAAGTCGAGTTTTTTTCGGAGGGCGAAGAACTTGAGTGCAATCCCTGGTCCCTTGCGCTTTCCCTTGTTGGAGATCGCCCCAAACTTGAGTCCTGAGGCCGGATGCTTGAGGTTCTCCATGATGCCGGTGTAAGCGACATGCACTGTGCCGTCGCGAAGGATTCCCATGGGGTTTGTGAACCTGACGAGCCGGTCATGGATGCCCAACTGGCGCATGAGGTCAAGCGTGACGGGGTATCGCGAGAAGAGAAACTGCGCGCCCAGATCGAGCGTGAACCCTTCTTTGACCGCGCCGTGGATACGGCCTCCGCTGAACTCTCTTTTCTCTAAGACGAGACAGTCCGCGCCTGCTTTTTCGAGAGTGTAAGCCGCGGCTAACCCTGACGTGCCTCCACCTACAACGACGGTCTTTCCCATCATGACCTCCCTGTCCTTCAGACGACGGAGCTTTACCTCAACGCTAACGGATTATATCAGCAGTGAGAATCCCTTGACGTCGTGGCCGCCGGTCCAGACGCCGTTGTAGTTGAAGTACATCGGGCGCTCTACCATGATGGGCTGATCGGACTCGACCTTCGCTGAGATTGACAGGCCCTGTCCGGCGTCGTCGTTCACATTGATCGTGTCGCGTGAGTTGGCCGCTACCGTGTGAAGCTTCTCGATCGGCGCGCTCCCCTCCGGGTAGTACGTCACAGTAACGTTCGCGGCGCTCTCGGTCGCGTTCTGTACGCACAGCCACTCCTCGAAGTTCGCGCCAGTGTACCCTTCGGCAAAAAGGGCTTTCACGGCTGGATCGCCGCCGATAACGTCGTGTCCGCCGTCCCACGCGCCGTGGTACGAGAAGTACATGGGCCGCTCGGCGATGAACGCGTCTTCTGATGTTAGCTCCACGGAGACGTCCTTCTCCGCCCCGATTTCCCGGTTCACCGACACGGTAAGGCGCTGCTTCGCCGGAACGTTGTAAGTTTTCTCTACAGGGTCGCCCTGCCCGGCGCCGAGCAGGTACCGGGCGCTCACGGTGATGGCGGAGTCAGAGGGGTTTTGGACGCAAAGCCACTCCTCGAACCCGGAGCGCGTCGTGCCTTCCGCGAAGCTCGCGGAGTTCCTGGGGGCTGGCGCGCCGAGGACATCGTGCCCTCCGGTCCAACTGTGGCCGCCGAGCCCAGCGTAGGTGAAGTACATGGGCCGCTCCGCGACGACCTCCCTGTCGGAGTTGAGCCGCAGGCTGACGTTCTTGTTCGCGCCAACCTGCTCCACCGACTTGAAAGTAGCGCGCGCGCCGGCGTCAACCTTGCCGGCAACGACCTTCTCTCCCTCTCCTTCCACCATGTAGTGAAAGGTCAGGTTGGCCGCCGTTGTCTGCGGATTGAGCACAGTCACATACTCGTCGAAGCCGTCGAGGGTCGTGCCCTCGGCGAAGTACCAGTCGGTCGCGGGCCATATCGCTCCCACCGCGGTATGGCCTCCCGACCACTTCCCCATATAGTTGAAGTACATAGGGCGCTCGGCGACGATGTCCTTGCTGGTCGATACCACGCGCATGCTCAATTCCTTGCCCGCTCCGACCAGTTGATTGACGTCAACGGTGAGCCTGCTCGCGGGCGCCAGTGAGTAGTACTGGGTCTGGCTTGTGCCATCGGTGAACATGGCGGTCAGCCACGTCGCGGCGGCCGCGGGGTTGGGGTTCGCGAGGCACATGTACTCCTGGAAGTTGTCGCCCGTGTATCCTTCCGCGAAGTAGAACGTGGATTTCCACTGGCCAGGCGGAGGCGGAGGCGGGTTGTCCGGAGGGGGCGCCGTCTTCCAACGGTTGTACGCGACGTTCAGCAACGGCACGAACTCGGAGGTCGCCTTCTGGTTTCCGGCCGTGTTGGGGTGATCGTTAGTGCCACCCTCAGATGGATACGCGAGCGTGTCGCCGCCGCCGTCCGTCTTGTGCTGAACCGCGCCGCTCCACCAGCGATGGTGATTGCCGGCCGCGCTGCCCGCGTCGTTCACATCAGCGTTGCCGCCGTTGCTCGTGAGCACGTTGTAGTAGTCGAAAACGAAAACGTTTTTGTGCGGATAGCCGGAAAGCCAGTTATTGGCCAGCCAGTTGTTGAAGGCGCGATTGCTCGCGGGCGAACCCAGGCTCTGCATGGGTGGCGCGGCGATAACGATGAACAGCTTGTCCTGTCTGGTCTTGAAGTACTCGAGCAGGTCAATGTAGATGCCCCTGCAGTTGGCGACAGTAAGAGGCCCCGAATTGCCGCGCAACGGGTTATCCCCGATCGCCGGCACGGGATCCGCCATGCTGCCGGTCAAGTCCGAATTGGGGAAGCACGACTTGAACATTACGACCTTGTTCTCCCCGCCCGGGTCAGTTCCTATGCGGGAGTACGCGCAGTTTTGCCCGCTCTCGGCGTACAGCGCGGACATGTACGTCGAGCTGCTCGGTCCCCTGAACCACTCCCACCAGTTTCCGATGTCCGTCCTGTCGCCGATAGCGTCGGGCCCCCAGCCGTAGTTGGTGTCGCTCACGAAGTAGTTGTTGTCGCGGAGCGCGGTCCCAAGGCCGCCCGCGGTATCGTTCGGCAGGTCACAAAGCCAGTTTCCTCCGCTCGAGTGATGGATAAAAACCAGTTTTGTCGGACTCGACGGCTTGTTCGGGTTGTCGGCCGCCAGCGCCACGACAGATGACACCAGCATCGCAACGATAAGAATAGCAAGCGTTCCCGTTCCCTGTCTTTTTGCGTTCATCATGCTCCTCCTATCTTAACTTTTGGGGCGAGGGGCAGAACCCCCCTAGCCCCCCTTGTCAGGGGGGTACCTCGCCCCTCACCTTAATCCTCCCGCCGTCTAAGGCGCAACACTTGGGGTCAGGCCCCCCGTGTTGCGTTTTTACTCCGAGAACCCGCCTATTGTGTCCATGCCAGCTCCTCTGTTGTTCCAGTATATGGCGCGCTCTACCATGATCTTCTTGCCGTAGGTCTCTGAAGTGACTTTGATGGCCGCGCGCCCTGAGGGGATTCTCTCTGACATGTTGTACGTCTTGCGGGAGTTTGCGGGAACTTCGTCATGGAAAGTGACGTTCCCCTCTCCAGTCGGGGTCATGCAAGTGATCTCTACCGTCACTTTCACGTTGTTCGGGTTCTGTACGAGCGTCCAGGTCTCCCGTCCATTGGAAGTCTCTCCGTCAGGCAGGTAAAAGGTTGTATGCGGGGATGCCATCCCGATGGAGTC
>PHEX01000084.1 GCA_002843005.1 Candidatus Anoxymicrobium japonicum
TGCGGTGGATGGCGACGTGAGCGGGAGGCTCGAAGCGGTTGGCGGCCTGCGCGATATCGCGAAGCGTCTGGTCGGAGACACCCTGCCCTTCGGCTTTGCCGTCCGGGCGGACGCCGAAGAGCGCCATGCCGCCGGCGCCATTCAGAAATGCGCAAAGGGTCTGCATGCCTTCCTTCAGTTCGCCGGTCGAACGCTTGAACTCACACGCCAGACCCTCGCCCTGACGCAAAAGGGCCGATAGTTGCTGCAAATTGGTCGGGGCATTCGTGTTCATGACAGTCTCCGCCGGAACAGTTGACTTTCGCGCTTTTCGCCCACAATCATACCACCCGCACTCTTCCCGGCCTGCACAAAGCCGCCTTCAATCAGAAGCGCGGACAGGCTAAATAGTTACTTCGCCAATATGATTCTCAACGGCGTTTGCGTTTCTTTTGCTTTCGCTTCGAGCGATTTCCTGCTGACCTCGTGTCACCGCCTTTCGAGGTCGCAGTTTTATCTCGATCTGATTGGCCCTGATGCACTGATGATGTTGTGGGCGCCGAATTGCCCTTGCCAACGGCGAGTGGGAGTTGTAGCGGTTTCTCCACGACATCGGCCTCGGAACTATCCTGGTGAATGACCTGGAAAACAACGCGCTCGGTCACCTCGGACAGGTATGTCCGCAGCGTCTCGGAGATCTCATAGAACTCGGGCCACAGCGTCTCATCGACAAACCTCTTCGATGCCCTTGCCATCACCGTGGTGTGACGCTGTCCCCTGTATCGGTAAGGCTTGATGCCGTAACGGCGAAGCAGGGCGACGAACACCTTGCGCGACCACATGTCTTCCATGGAGAACTTGTACTCGACCGGCGGATCCTCCCGCTCCAATGATCTCAACCGCTCCAGGATTCGCTGCCTTGCCCTCTCGGCCGCTACCTTTTCACCCTCGATCGTCTCGCCAGCGAAAAGCGCCTCAACAAGGCGAAGCTTTTCTATTAGTTTGGCTTCGTCCATAAGCATCGTCCGTTCCTCAGAACATGGCATTCTAACGATTAAATCATTTTGAACTTCAGCCGCCGTAGGGGTCCACGAAGAAGACCTCATCAGGGCTGAAATCTTCGGGGTCGAAATCTTCCCCCACCCACTCGAGCATCTCCTCGTGCTCCTCGTGCTGGGGATCGTTGATTATCTCCAGCAGGTTGATGTATCCCCAGACACCTCCGCAATCCTCTGGAGGGCAAGCACGCTTTCCCGCGACGCACCGCGGGTACTGGAGGTTCTCTTCGCGGGGAAGTATCTTCTCCAACTTGACCTTATGCTTCCAGCTGTCGCCGAAGTTGTACTCGTACTTCGCCATGCTGTTCTCCGGCGAGAAATATTCGGCGATGGCTGTCTTCCGCCCCGGGAGGTCTTCCACTAATCCACCTGGATACTCGCTCGACATCCCTATTCTAACGACCACCCCGACTGAAGGGTCGCGAATCTCGAAGACGTGCATATGGTCGTCATCCCAGCCCATGGCATCCTGAATGACCGAGTGGAGATCACAGAACGTGTAACTGCCGGGAACCTGTATTCTGCGCCAGATTGGCGGTTTTATGTCCTCCAGGGAAACCTTGAACTGGTACACATCCTCATAGTCTTCAGCATTCTCGGCTTGCCAGTCTTCTTCACCTGGTTCGCCCACGGTATCACCTGGTGAATCGCCCCAGTCCAGGGCGGTCCTGAACGCATCCATTATGGCCTCGGTGGGAACCGCCATTTCTAGCGCCTCCATGGGAAGATAACCCTCATTCTCCCCGCTCCTTATCCTGTCGATAGCCACCTGGCATATCTTATGGTCGACGTACTCCGGCGGGAAGGCGTCCCTCGCGTTCTCAATGTGCGGGATCGCCCTCTCGTCCTGCTGCTTCACCATAGCGTCCAGGATCTGGAAGAAATCCACGTTCCGGTACTTCCAGTCCAGCTTGCTTGGATCGAAGGTCTCGCGCGGCATCTCGGACATGTATTCGTCCAGCAATCCATTCAGAAACTCGACAGACCGGTCGCAACGAATATCACCTATTGTCCTCAGGTGATAAGTGGTAAGCAGAATGAAGCCACCATCGTCTTCCACAGGGTGCGCAATGCGGTGTTCCATGTCCCTGATGACATCAGGGACACACGCCGGCCCGAACCCCAGCAGGGCATCCCCGGCGCTACCGCCGATGTCGGGGTTTTCCAGCAGATCGACCAGGGGTGCGATCGCTCTTTCGTCCCCTATCTTCCCCAGGGCCTCCATGGCATGAATGGCGCCGAAGCTCTCGTCATCCTCCATGACCTCGATAAGCCCTGGAACAGCCGCCTCTCCCAGGGACAGGAGCTTTTGGACAATCCTCTCGAGCTCCCTGTCCGTCTCCTCCGAATATTTTTCTTCCGCGCCGTATTTCTTTAGCTCCTTAACTAACCTCTCTACATCTTCCACAGACAACTCCTCCTCTACTACTCACCGAACGGCTTCCACACTGATCCGCGCCTTTAGAGACGCGGCTCAAGTGACTGTCAGAGAGGCGCTCCGAGGCGAAGGTTTGGGCATACATCAACATCCAGCCCCGACGCGCGCCCCGCGCTGTAGCGCAGGTAGCCAACGGCCGCCACCATGGCCGCGTTATCGGTGCACAGCGCGCTCGACGTACATATCAAATTCATGCCTTCGCGCATGCACTCGCGGTCAAGCCAATCGCGAAGCGCCGTGTTGCACGCTACGCCCCCGCCAATGACCACATTCTCGAGGCCTCTATCACGCCCCGCCGCCACGGTCTTCTTCACCAGAACCTCCAGGACAGCCGCCTGAAACGACGCCGCGATGTCCGCGACCGCGGGAGGCGCCTTTCCCTCTGACTCGATTTTCGTCACGTGTCTTACCACGGCGGTCTTGAGGCCCGAGAGAGAAAAGTTGTAGTCGCCGCTTCTCAGCATGGCCCTGGGAAAATCGACCGCGCGCGGATTGCCTTCACGCGCCACTTTCTCGATCACCGGCCCTCCCGGATAACCAAGTCCCAGAAACCTTGCCACCTTGTCGTACGCTTCACCGACGGCGTCGTCCTGTGTTTGCCCGATTATCTCTATGTCCTCGAGCCCACGCACCTCCGCCAGCACGGTGTGACCGCCTGACACGACAAGCGCGAGAAACGGGTACCCGGGCAAAGCGCCTTCGAGCGCCGGGGCGTACAGATGCGCCTCCAGGTGGTTGATGGTGACGAGCGGCGCGCGCCACGCCCAGGACAGAGCCTTCGCGGCGGACACGCCAACCACGAGCGAGCTGACGAGGCCCGGACCCACTGTCACGGCCACGAGATCGGGGCGTTCGGCGGACGCCTCGAGGGCGCCAGATATCACCGGGGCTATGGATTCCACGTGCGCCCTGGCCGCGATTTCCGGAACAACGCCGCCGTGCGGGCGGTGCAGATCGATCTGCGAGGCGACAACGTTGGACAGCACGCGAACGCCGTCAACAACCAGCGAAGCGGACGTCTCGTCGCACGAACTCTCGATTCCGAGAACTAGCACGCGCCGTCGCCTCCCCTAATCCGCGCCCTCCGCTCGATTCCAGCGATGAGCTCTGTGAAATCGGCGGAGCGTATGTCGCCGGTCCCCATTATCACCGCGTCCTGGCCCGTGTCTTCATAGTAACCGTAGCGCACTCCCAACTCGTCAAAGCCAAAAACTTTGTAGAACAACCTGGCTTCGTCGTTGTCGCGCCTGACCTCCAGAGTAAGCCACCTGGCGCCACACTTCATGCCTTCACGTATGCACTCGATGAGCAACGCCGAACCGAGCCCTCTCCTTCTGACGCCCGTCTCGACGGCCATGTTCGTAATATGAACCTCTTGATCCAATATCTGCGCGCCGATATAGCCGCACAACTTCTGTGAGTCTTCCGCGACAAGGAATACCGCGTTGCCGTCGCGGTTGAGTTCGTAGAGGAACATGTCCGCGCTCCAGGGACTCGAGAAGATTTCTTTCTCGAGCACAACCACGCGGTCGAGGTCATCGGACCGCATTTCCCTTATCAGGCAGGCGCCGTGTCCAGGCATGTCAACTACAGCTCCTTCTTGAGATATATCGGGACGATGGAGAAAGCGTTCCCGCAAAGTCCGCTTTCAATCATCGCGAACGCGCGCGCAAGAAGAGCGCGGCCCATTGGAAAACCAACGTCCGCGTCCGCCAGCGCCTCGACTTCGACACCGGCGCTCGATGCCGCGCTCACAATACTATCGGGAACGTAACCCACGGCGGTGACCCGGCCGTGCCCAAGCCCCGCGGCAATGTGACCTGTTTCTTCCGGGCTAACGCACGTGTAGCCGGTTGCTCTCTTCAGAAGCGATCCGCCTCGCGTGTATCCGGTCGCGTAAACGAACCCGCGCCTCGCGTCCATGCATGCGATGACAGGACCGTCTCCCTCGGGCGCGTGCGCCGCCAGGAGATCAAGTGTTGGGATTCCAACGAGCGGCACGTCCAGCGCGCGCGCAAGCGCCTTGCCTGTCGCGACGCTAACTTTTACGCCTGTAAAGCCGCCCGGCCCCAGCCCCACGGCAAGCGCGCCAATATCCTCGGGGATTATCCCGAGCTCATCAAGAGTTGAATCGACAAACGGCATGAGCTGATGCGCGCCGCCGCGCGCGGTTTCAAAGCGCGTCTCGGCTTCAAGGACTCCGCTCCTGCCCACGGCAATGATGCCGGCTTCCGTGCACGTATCCCACGCCAGCAGAACGGCGCGCTCGGATACTTCATTTTTCTCATCAGGCATAACGACACAACCGTTCTTCAATATCCCGCCACCGTCCGTCCCAACCGGCGGCGGCCGCGATTTCCAGCAACCGTTCGTCCTCCCCCGCTCCAAATGTCAATCGCACTTCGAGCGCCCGGTCCGGTAGCGCGCCGCGGACCCTCGCCGCCCACTCGACCGCGCAAACCCACTCACCGCACAGGAACTCCTCGATGCCCACTTCTAGCAGTTCTCGCGCGCACGTGAGCCTGTACGCGTCTACGTGGCAAAGCCCGATCTCGGGGTACTGATTGATTATCGTGAAGGTCGGGCTGGTCACGAACCCCTTGTACCCTTTGCCCCTGGCAAGACCTCGAACGAAAGCCGTCTTGCCAACGCCAAGACCCCCCTCGAGGCAAAGGACGTCACCCGGCTCGAGGATGCCGCCAAGAAAAGCGCCCACTTCGGCGCTTTGCTCCTCGGAAAGAGTCTTGAGAGTCAGAACCATGCCATTAGCGCTCAAAAGAGCTCCATCTGTTCGGGTTCGGACTCGGGGGCGCGGGCGCGTTCAGGTTCGGGGGTGGTCTCAGTCGGCGATGGCGCCTCTTCCTCGAGATAAGAGTTGAGGTTCGCGAAATCCTGACGCAACAGTTGCATGGTCTCACGCGCGCGCAGAGCCGCGGCCGGGTGAAACACCGGGACGTGAAAGTATCCGGATCCTGGAAACTTCTTTCCATGGACGCTCGTTATCCGTATCTGGCGCTGCATCATCACACCCGCAGCGACGCGCCCGAGTTCGCAGATAATCTCGGGACGCACCAGCTTTATCTGTTCACGAAGGAACGGTTTGCACGTCTCCACCTCGAGAGGAAGCGGGTCGCGGTTTCCCGGCGGACGGCACTTGACCACGTTGGCTATGTATACATCCGCGCGCTCGAGACCGATGCCGCGCAGCAACTCGTCAAGCAACTTCCCGGCGGGCCCCACAAAAGGAATGCCTTGCGCGTCTTCCGCGCGCCCAGGCGCCTCGCCAACGAACATGAGCCGGGCGTCCGGATTGCCCGCGCCGAAAACTAGATTCCCGCGACCTTCATGCAGGGGGCAACGCGTGCACTCCCTCAGTTTCTTTTGAAGTTCTTCCAGCGAATCAGCTTCGTACATCCTCACGCCACCTTTCGGGCAATCATTAGAACAGGGGTCTACCATTGAATTTTACTCTACATCAATGGTGTTAGAGGTTCCAGGAGGTATGGGCGTTGCCCCAGGGATGGAGGAAGGCCGTAGGCCGACCGGAATCCCTGGGGCTCGCGGTCGACGGATGGATCTTCGGCGATAAGGTGACCACCGTGGGTGAAGGTCAGCCCTCAAACCAGTATTATGTACACAGGTGGTGGGGGTGTGGCTCCTGGGGTCGGCAGCCAAGGCTGCTCTGCCTGAAATGCCGC
>PHEX01000085.1 GCA_002843005.1 Candidatus Anoxymicrobium japonicum
GAGATGCTTTGATTCTTGCAAGCCACCTGGTGGCTGTAGGGAAGTACTGGCGACAAAATCAAACGACGCACCCCAGAGCCCGAAAATCATTTATGAGACACCCATGGTCAGCCCCTGGTCCACCAACCCCAATACCACCCTCAATCGACCGTATGTTTTCCGGGGCTGTTTTCTGGACCCCTTCCAGGGGCCGGTGGTAGCCAACTTCGTCACCGAGGAGTTCGGGTTCACGAAGGCCGCAGTGCTCTACGACGTGGCCAGCGACTATCCCAAGGGCCTGGCCGAATTCTTCAAGAAAGCCTGGGAAGGACTCCACGGCGCAGGTTCCGTGGTGGCCTATGAGAGCTTCACCACCAAGGATACCGACTTCAGCGCCCAGTTGACGAAGATCCTCAACTCCGGCGCCGAGTTCATCTTCACCCCCCAGTACTACAACGAGGTGGCGCTGATCGCGCAGCAGGCCCATGAATTGGGGTGGACCAAGCCCATCGTGGGCAGCGATAGCTGGGGCTCTGCTGAATTGATGTCACTCTGTGGCAAGGACTGCTACGGGCTCTTCTTCAGCACCCACTATGCGGCCGCCGGCGCCACGGGCGCGACCAAGGCGTTCATCGAGCGGTATGAGAAGCAATACGGCTATACGCCCGATGATGTGGCCGCCCTGACCTGGGATAGTATGATGATTGTCCAGAAGGCCATTCAGGACTGCGGCGCCATCACCGGTGACCTGGCGAAGGATCGCCCATGCGTCCGCGATGCGCTCGCCAAGATCAAGGACTTCGACGGCATTACGGGCAAGATGACCTTTACCGAAGAGGGCGACCCCATCAAGTGCGCCGTCATCGTGAAGATCAATGACCAGGGCGAGTTCACGTTCTACAAGCAAGCCTGTCCCTAAGTAAGTCGAAGCCGGCCCGGTGTTTTCGCTCATCATCGGGCCCAATAGAAACAAGCCAATCGGCCAGAAACCGGGTATCTCCGCCAGTATCTTCTCAATAGTTCGGGGCGTGCTCGCTGTGGCCGGTTTCCTGATCGTGCCACCCGTGGCACGGTCAGGAGACCGGCCACAGCATCCCCAGATCCACCCGTGGCACGGTCAGGAGACCGGCCACAGCATCCCCAGATTATGGCTGTCGCTTGAGATGATACCTCCGCCACTTTGCCCCGACAGGAAGTGTGCGGGAGAGGCTGGGGATAACCCGGTTTCTGGTTGACGACATCCTTTCGCAGGTAGATCCCCTGAGAAACCGAGAAGTTGTCAGAAATAGATACTCGTTGTGAGGGCGCGGCAAAAAAACGACGCGGTGAGATGTGCGGGGTCAAAACGAGGAGCGTATGTAATGACGTTTTTTCTGCAGAACGTGGTCAACGCCTTGCAGTGGGGCAGCTTCTACGCTTTGATCGCCCTGGGCTATTCCATGGTGTATGGCGTTCTCCTGTTGTTCAACTTTGCCCATGGCGACGTTTTCATGGTCGGGGCTTATATCGGCTACTTCATCGCGGGTGGACTACTGGCCTTGGCGACAATGGGCTTTGTTACCTTGCCCAACTGGTTAGTCCTGGTATTGACCATCCTCATCGCCATGATCCTGACTTCTTTTGTGGGTATGCTCGTGGAGAGGATCGGCTACCGACCCTTGCGTAAGGCCCCGCGCGCCTCGGCGGCGATCACGGGCTTGATGATCGGTATCATCCTCGAGACCGGCAACCTGGCCCTGTTGGGCGCCACGCGCTTGAGCTTCCCCGCCCTGATCGAGACCCAGACCTACCGCATTATCGGTGTGAGCATCACCAACAAGAAGATCATGATCGTTGTCGTATCTTTGTTGCTGATGCTGGCCTTGAATCAGTTTGTCCAACGGACCAAGTGGGGCATGGCCATGCGCGCGATGGCCTTTGACTTCGTCGTCGTACCGTTGATGGGGGTGTCGATCAACACCATCGCCGCCCTGACCTTCGGCGTGGGTTCAGCTTTGGCGGCCGCGGCCGGAATTCTCTTCGGCGTTGCCTATCCTGTGCTGGATCCATACATGGGGATCGTCTTCGGCTGGAAAGCTTTCGTGGCAGCCATTCTCGGCGGCCGGGGCTCCATCAAGGGCGCCGCGCTGGCAGGCTTCATGTTGGGGTTCATCGAGATCTTTGTGGCAACGATCTTTCCTTCTACGCTTCGAGATTTGATTGCCTATTCTATCATCTTGCTTATCCTGGCCTTCAGACCCCACGGCTTTTTCGGCGAGGCATATACGGCGCAGTTGCGGCTCTAGCACCGCATTCCTGGATTATCGAGGCGGTCTGCGCCCGAAGATACAAAGAGATGAGGATTTGACATGGGAGTAACCACCCGAACGTCATTGACGCGTGCGAGGGGCATTGGCCAGCTTCGGGGCAAGCTCGGGAGCTACTTCTCGCTGGTTCCGTTGCTGGGTTGGCTCTTCGGCGCTTTGATCGCAGTGGTGCTGGAAATGCTCGTTGGCGCTCAACTCGCCAGCATCTTGGGCTTGCCAAAACTGCCGGTCCTCTTTGGCTTCGACACCGTGCTCAAGGCGCCTGTCCTGATCCCCAGCACACTGCTCTACATGTTGCTGATTTATATCTTGCCGGTCGCGATCGTGGCGAAGTTGACCGCTGCGCCGGCA
The DNA here is from genome assembly GCA_002843005.1 of Candidatus Anoxymicrobium japonicum. Lineage (NCBI taxonomy): Bacteria > Bacillati > Actinomycetota > Candidatus Geothermincolia > Candidatus Geothermincolales > Candidatus Anoxymicrobiaceae > Candidatus Anoxymicrobium > Candidatus Anoxymicrobium japonicum. The sequence continues at coordinate 2,637 of PHEX01000085.1, forward strand.
AACAGGCTGGCGGCCAAACTGTTCGAGCTACCGATGTGGGTGTCTGCGCTGGTGCACCTGGTCCTGCTGTACGTGATCTTGCAATTATGGTGCGAGCTCAGTGACTACCGGCTTCTGTTGGCCCGACTCATGTTGATCGCGATCATGATCACGCTGAGCCTCAACGTAGTGAACGGCTACATGGGCGAGTTTTCCTGCTCGCATCCGGGGTTCATGGCGCTGGGCGCGTACGCCGCCTCGGTCTTCACCGTGGGTTTGTTCGTGAATGATAACCTGTTTGGCGCTGCCATCCTGCCTGCGGCGGTGGGGCCGTTCCTCTTCCCCATCGGCTTGATCTTCGGGGGCATCATGGCAGCCGTGGGCGCTGTTCTGGTGGCCGTGCCCTCCTTCCGGACCCGCGGTGATTACCTGGCCATCATCTCGTTGGCATTCATGTTCATCGTCAAAAGCCTGATCGAGAACCTGGAGGTCGTCGGCGGCCCCCGGGGCTTGAGTAGCCAGCCCAACTGGGCGAACCTGCCCACCGTGTTTGTGTGGACAGTGCTCTGTGTGTGGACGATCAACAACTTCGTGAACTCCACCATGGGCAAAGCGCTGAATGCGGTGCGGGATGACGAAATCGCCGCCGAAGCTATGACCGTCAATACCCGGCGCACTAAGTTCGTGGCCTTCCTGTTCGCAGCTTTCTGGGCTGGCGTGGCGGGCGGGCTTTTTGCCCATGTGCTCAGGTATGTCAACCCGGGGACTTTCGGCATCCAGAAACTCGCTGAAGTGCTGGCCATGGTTTACTTTGGGGGGTTGAACTCTGTCCTCGGATCCATCGTCGGCGCGGTGGGCTTCAATCTCCTCAGCGAGGCCTTGCGACCCTTGGAGATCTTCAAGTGGATCATCATCCCGCTCTTGCTGATCCTGACGATGATTTTCCGTCCGACCGGCCTGATCGCTTTCAGGACCTTCGATGTCAGAAATCTACTCCGGCCAAAGGGGAAATCGGAAGAAGAGGGGGACCATGGCGATACTCCAAGTTGAGCATATGACTCACTACTTCGGGGGGCTGCGGGCCGTTCATGATTACAACCTGCAGATTGAACGCGGCCAGATCAGAGGCCTGATCGGGCCTAACGGGGCCGGCAAGACCACCATCTTCAACCTCCTCACGGGGATTTATCGGCCCACCGAAGGGAAGATCACACTGGATGGCGTGAACATCGTCGGTCTTCCACCGCACCAGATTGCCAGCAAAGGCCTTGGCCGGACATTTCAAAACCTGCGGCTGTGGCGGCATATGACCGTTCTCGAGCACGTGAAACAGGCGCGCTACTCGAAGCTGGGCTACGGGCTGATGGGCGCTTTCTTCGGGACGGCCAGGCGCAATCAGGAAGAGGCGGAGAACGAGCAGATCGCGCTGGACCTCCTCGATCTCGTTGGGATCCGCCATCTCGCCAATCAGGTGGTGACGAACCTGCCCTATGGCGCTCAGCGGAAGGTGGAGACGGCTCGGGCGCTGGCGACGGAACCCAAAATACTGTTCCTCGACGAGCCCACCGCTGGCATGAACCCGGAAGAACTGCGCGAGATGGTCAGAATCTTCCGCCGGGTTCACGAGGAACTGGACTTGACGATTTTCCTCATCGAGCACCGGATGAAAGTGGTCATGGAGCTGTGCGACATGATTCAGACCCTGGTGTTCGGCGCGGTGATTGCCGAGGGCCCGCCGGACGAGATCCGCAGCAACCCGGCGGTGATCGATGCCTACCTGGGCAAGGAGGTGGAGACCTGATGTTGCTATCAGTGGAGAATCTGGGCGTGTCTTATGAGGGGATCAAGGCCCTCCACGGCATCAGCTTTCAAGTGGATGAGGGGGAGATCGTGTGCATCATCGGCGCCAACGGCGCCGGCAAGAGCACGACCCTGCGCGCGATCTCGCGCCTGGTTCCTGTCGAGCACGGCTCCAAGATGACCTACATGAACAAGGACCTGCTCAAGCAGCCTCCCGAGAAAGTGGTTAGCGAGCTCGGCATCTCCCACGTGCCCGAAGGGCGGCGCCTCTTTGGCAATCTGACGGTTATGGAGAATCTCAAGCTGGCCGCCTTTGCGCGTAAGGATCGCGCGGCGGTCGAGCAGGACTTCCAGCGCGTTTTTGCGATCTTCCCACGCCTGGATGAGCGCAAGACGCAGAAAGCCGGCACCCTGAGCGGCGGCGAGCAGCAGATGTTGGCCGTCGGACGGGCGCTGGTGAGCGCCAGGAAGATGATGTTGCTGGACGAGCCGTCCATGGGCCTGGCGCCCTTGTTGATGAAGAGCGTGTTCGATGCGCTGAAGGAGATCAACAAGGAAGGCACGACCATCCTCCTCGTCGAGCAAAACGCTCGCATGGCGCTCCAGTTTGCCCGGCGGGGGTACGTGCTGGAGAGTGGCAACGTGGTCCTGGAGGGGCAATCATCCGACCTGCTGGCCAACCCCGCAGTGAAGAAAGCTTACCTGGGCGGTTGAGCGGTTGAGAGAAACCGGAGATAATTCCCTGCCCAGAGGATAAACCCGACCGGAAACTGATCGAAGCAGCCCGGCGGGAAACCCTGGCCCGCAGGCGAAGCCCGGGCGGGCTACACCGCGCGTGTAGGCAGTCTGCGCTACCCTACGAACAAGCGGCAGTGAGGGAGGGGAAGGGGGTGGTGACGGTGCGTTTCCAGCGACCCTTGCGGCCGAAGGCGCGCCCCACAGCGCCCAAGGGCCTGTGGGGCATGGTCTACTGGTACAGCCTCTACCTGATCCACCAGGTGATTTTCGCCGGCATGATCCGCAAGATCGCGGAGCGGGCCGCGCTGTTGGCGGCCGCGGGCCGGGCGTGAGGGGATAGGTACAATACGGTAAGGTTACAGGAGTTACGCAGTCGTTCGCATCATCGAGCGCTAGTAGTCCGTCAATGGTCATTTGATGGGTAGCGTAGGGCCTTGTGCCCGTCCGAACGCCCACAAGGGGCTACGCTTCGACCCATCGAATCAGCCTTGACGGACTACTATAGTGAGTCAGATAAAGATTCGTAGGGGCAGTGCCTTGCGCCTGCCCTGGGCGACCGCAAGGGATCGCCCCTACCACGAAACATTATCTGAACTCCGCTCAGCATGCCTCAGCTTGGGTGACTGCGTAAGTCCTGTAAGTTAGTGTTCTGGAGCAGAAGACCCTTTGGGCAACGCCACCACCAGCTCGTTCGCTTCCTGGTAAATGGCTGGCTCGCGGCCGGTGGCCTGGCGCACCAGTTGGATGGTGCGATAAACGCCGCTGCCGATACCGGTGACGAAGCCCAGTCGGCTGAGCAGCGTGTAGATCATCGGATTACGCAGGACGTGCGCAGCACCCAGCTTCATGGCTTCGATAGTGACGGAGTTGGGCAGGCCGCCGGGCGTGCGCACTTCGAGCGACGCGGTCATCGAAGACGAAGACCCGCACCGGCGCAGGCACGGTGTAGTCCCGGTGGGCGAGCGCGTTGACCAGGGTCTCGCACAACGCCTCTTGTGGCAGCTCGGGGAAGGTCTCCGGCGCAAAACCCTGGATGCGATGCGCCGAGCGCAGGTGGATCGCCAAGAAGCGGGCGCTGTCTTCCATAATCGCCGGCAGCGTGCCCGTGATCTAATGATCATCGCTCCCTTGCGATATTCCACAGCCCGGATCTGATCATCCCGGAGATTCTTGCTGTCGAGAATGTCTGGGCTGTGGGTGGTGATCAGAATCTGTGAACGAGAGTACGCTTCGGCAAAGATATCCACCAGCACTTCGGCCGCGGCCGGGTGAACGGTGGACTCGGGTTCCTCGATGGCGATGAAAGGCGGGGTCGGCGTTTGGTAGACGGCCAGCAGGACACCCAACACGCGGAGCGTGCCATCAGACATATTGAGCGCCTCGAACGACCAGGGATTGGCGTCTCCGACATCCTGGCGGAAGCGCAGGGTCTCCTTCGGGCCGAGCGCCAGGTAGTGGGCGCTGGTCGTTCCCGGCACGACTTTGCCCAGCAGACGGCAAAGGCGCTCATAGTCTCTGGGAGACTTTTTTTCGATCTCGCGCAAGACGGCAGCGGCGTTGCTGCCATCTCGTTTGAGCGCCTGGCCGGGATCGGGCTCCTGAAGCTCACGAATTCTATCCGGCACAAGAGAGTAGAATCGCATGTGCGTGAGCGCATCATACAGGGGACGTAATTCCTCAGCCGCCGACAGCACGGTCAGCGCAAGGCGATCCTTCTCGATTCTCGGTCGCAACCCAGGCACGTTAGTTTGGAGCGCTCCTTCTGTGACAGAAAACTGATAGAGCGGCATAGCATTCGCCGCCCATACCCGCCCCATCTCTTGCTTGACCGCAAAATCGCCTTGCGGCAATGCTGAAACCTGAAAGGCATAGCTGGCGCCGCTCCCGTTACCCCAATCCATGTTGACCCGCAAGCCAAAATGGGTAGGATGCCCTTTGGAACGCCGCCGGACCACGTTGATGCCTCCGCGCTGCTTGAGCGCCAGTTCCGGCGTCGTGCTCAGTGCGTCCGCGATAAAACGCAGCGCGTCCACGAAATTACTCTTGCCGGCCCCGTTGGGGCCGACGAGAATGGTCAGAGACTCGAGATTGACCACCACCTGAGCCAGGCTGCGGTAGTTCCTGATCTGTACTTGTGTAATCATGCGACCTCCTGTGTATCGCCATATCCAGGCCACAGCCCCCCGATGGCTGGAAGCACTGCAATTAGAATCCCAACTGCACGGCCTGAGGTTCGCTCTTCCCCCGTCCCCAGGCCACCACCGCCTCCAACAGCGTCCGCTCGCGGCCCTCGGCCGGCGCCATCTCCAGCACGGCCGCCAGGCTATCGGCATGAATCGGCCACTCCTTGAACTCGGTATGCAGGTCTTCGCCCGTGGCGATGCGTTGTTGCAGAGTTTC
>PHEX01000086.1 GCA_002843005.1 Candidatus Anoxymicrobium japonicum
CCGATGTAAAGGCGAAGCTGACTACCGCGACACTTGTGATCTTCGGGGTATTTTTCCTGGGGATGCTCGCAGGGGCGATCCTGGGCATATTTGTTTAAAAAACGCAACACCGGGGCCTGACCCCCGGTGTTGCGTTTTTACTGCTTAATGAGGAAATCGCTTCTGACGAAACCTTCCAATTCAACGCGCTTGCCCGTGCCAGTCGCGGAGACAAATCCTTTGACCTTCGACCATGATTTGCCGTCCGCGCCGATCACGTCCTCCAGGATGGTGACCGTTTCGCCTTCCTTGAACATGCCGACGGCACTGCCGCTGCTGTCGGCGGTGGAACGCATCCTGACGCCCCGCCCTTTCACCGTGGCAGTCGCTGCGACCTTCGCCGCAACCGGAACTATAACCGGCGCGGAACTCGAGGGTTGAGTGATTTTACTTGTCTTCTCGGATCTGGCTTGAGCGGCATGCCTGGCTTTCTGCTTTTCCGGCTTTCGGAACGTGTCGGAGATGCGCCAGCCGAACGCGAAGCCTACCGTGAATATGCCCGCGAGAACAACAATGAGGAGCGCCAGCAGGATTCCCTCGGTAGCGCGCGTTCTGATTCTCTCACGCGCGGCTTTAGAAGCGGCCCCCGGCTCACGGATAGCCTTTTTATCGCCGCCGATGATGTACTGCCACGCCGCCATCGTGGCGTTGTCCGACGCGTCGCGGCTGAACGCCAGCCTGACCAACTGGCTGGAGCTGCGCTGCACATTTATCGCGGACAGCAGGTTCTCAACCATTTCCTCCTCGCTCACCGTACGCCACAGGCCGTCTGTCACCAGCACAATGATGTCACCGGGGGTGATATCGACCTCGTTGTATCCCAGATAAGCCTCGGTCTCCTGGCCGAGAAATACTCCTTTGGCGGGCAGGGGAGGCGCCTCGGTTGCGGCGACCTCGAAGTTTACAGGAAAGAGCGTCATTGCATCCGTGGACAGGTCGCCCGGATTGCTCGACGTGGTCGCAATTTCCGTCAGGGATTGCGGCGTCAGGTCGTAGAGTCTTTCACTGTGAAGGAGATAAACGCGGCAGCTTCCGGCGTGACCGATATACGCCCGTCTGGCGTCGGCGATCACCATAGTCAGCGACACTTCTTGCCGGACGCCCGCTTCGGGAGTTCGGGCCTCATGGATTTCACTGTTGATTATGGCGAGGTTATCCCGGATGAGGCTTTGCATAGACGCGCTATTGAGCTCTTCTTCGGCTATGGCCGCGGGCTCGATCAGATCACGCAAGCGATCAAGAGCTTTCTTCGCTGGATTCTCCAGGCCGGGGTTCTCAAAAGGCGTGTCGGCGACCGCCACGTAGGAGACGACAGGCATTGGCACACGCCTGCGCGTGTAGTCGTAAACGAAATGGGCGTCGCGTTGCGCCTGCTTCTCGCCAGGATGTGTCGCCACACCAATGTTTTCGGCTTTTGCCTCAGCCATTTGACCCCATTATGCGTTTTGGCATTATAGCTTTATCTCCAAGGCTTTTTCCAGGTTTACGCTTCCTCTTGTCTGGAGGGCGCCGCCTGTCGCCGTCACTTCCGTTACCGTGAAAGGCAGGTCATCGCGTATTACGAAAACCGGATTTGTCGCCATGATCTGCCGGATAGATTCAACCGCCGGGGCTGTCAACTTGACCTTGTCTGCCGAGATGTCTTCTGGCTCGAAGAATACCTGTCTGCCGTCTCGCGCCTTGAGGTTTCCGGTAGCCGTTATGCCGGCGACCGCATAACCGAGGTCTATCCGGCCGCTGACCTGTATCTTTCCGTGCTCGAGCGTGATAGTTGGCTGTAGTACGTAGGAATAGCTGAGCGAAAAGAATCTCATGATCTCGTCGGGGCTTACAAGGGATGTGAAGACGCCATCCGGCCACCGGTTGCTCTTGAGCTCGATCTTGTCGAAGTTGATGTCCTCGAGAGTGATCCCGTTGACCTTGATCTCGAGGCGGGAGTACTGCTTGAACGCGAGGCGCAGAGCGGGAAAGGCGCTTACGGATACGGAAACCTCACGCGCTTTAGGGTACTTATTCTTGATCTCGCGCTTGATGTAGGAAGACGCGATTGCCGGGATGGCGATCTCGCTCGCGATCCATAGAGTGAGAAGCGCCGCCACGATGACAGTGGTTATCTTCCAACCACGGCTCAGTCGCCTCGCGCGGTTTTCACGTTGATCTGAAGAATTTCGTGGCATATCTTTCATCAGGCTTGCTTCGCCGCCAGAACCACCAGTGCGTCCACGGCGACAGGCTCTCCATCATCGGTAATGATCAGCGGGTTGACGTCGATCTCAGCCACGGAATCCATTTCGACTCCGATTCTGCCGAGTCCGACAAGGGCTTGCGCGAGTTTTTTCCTGTCGGCGGGAGATTTGCCGCGAACAGGCCCGAGGATCGCGCTTGCCTTGATGTCGTTCATCATGGAGAGGGCGTCGTTCTCGGTGATGGGAGCGACTCTGAAAACCGTGTCGTCCAGTATCTCTGTAAATATCCCGCCCAGTCCGAACATGACGCACGGACCAAACTGCGGGTCGCGCACGAGCCCTATGACGAGCTCGCGTTCGCCTGACACCATTTTCCCGACCAGCACACCTTCTCGCGGCGCGCCAGCGAGGTTGCCCACTATCCTGTCGTACGCCTCCAGGACCTCGGCATCCGTTTTAACACCGACGACGACGAGCTCTCTTTCGGTTTTGTGAGAGATTCCGGGGCCGCACGCTTTCAGGACTACCGGGTACCCGCTCTCGCCGGCCGCGGCGACGGCCTCATCCGGCGAGGTCGCCAGCTTCTCGCGCGCAACAGTTATTCCGTACTTCTCAATCAGAAGCTTGGAGTCGCGCTCGGACAACGTGGTTTGTTTGCTTTCCAGCGCTTTCCGGATTAAGGTGTCGGTTTCTATCGGGTTCTACCTTCCGATGATGTAGCCATCCGGATCCACTTCGTCCCGCAGGATGCGAAGCTCCTCTTCTGAGGGAGGCGGAGTGGCATCGAGATTGTCCGCCTGAAGCAGCTCGAACCCGCAGTTTTCCTTGACCTTCTCCACTGATACGCCAGGGTGCAGCGACTCGATCCTCATCCTGCACGTTTCTTCGTCGTAGCCCAGTGTGCAAAGGTTCGTAATAACCTTATACGGCCCGGTGCCTTCAGGCAGTCCCGCGGCTTCGCGGGCGCCCTTGCCGGAAAGAAAACCTGGCGTGGTTATGAAGTTCACTTCCGGCACGAACCGCCGGGCGTCCATCGGAGTAATCACGATGGTCTTCCAGCAGATGCTCGCGAGGTCGTTCGCGCCGCCGCTGCCCGGAAAGCGAACCTTTGGCGACTGGTAGTCGTCTCCAATCATTGTGGAGTTGAGGTTCCCGTACATGTCTATTTGCGCGCCGCCAAGGAATGTGTAGTCGACCATTCCCCGCTGACAGCTCTCCATCACGTCATTCATGGTGCTTGCGGTGATCGCCTGGTGAGACGTCCTCGAGTCGCCAACGGATATCGGGAGCCCCGGAAGCAGCGGCGATATGGCGCCCGCCTCAAAGATAGGGATCACGTTAGGGCAATGCAATTTCTGGGCGAGCATCGTCGCGGCCATCGGGACGCCTGTCCCGACGAAGACGGTCGAGTTGTCCTCGAGTATTCTCGAACCGACACAGACGAGCAGTTCGAGCGGATTGTAGTCTGTCATGTGCCTGTCCTCCTAGCCCTTGTTCGTGTAGATAAGCTTGTCGATGGCGCGTAGCTCTCGCATCTTCTTGACGCCGCCGATCTTCTCGAGATACTCCTCGAAATCGCGGACGCCGAAAACGTAATCCTTGTAGAAGCCGTCGGTGCCTTCCTGCGTCTTTACGGTCTCGAGATACATCTTGAAAAAGTCCTCATCGAACCAGTACTCGCCGGGCATGTTGCCTGGATGGCTTCCGTACGGAACCTCCACGACAGCGTCAACACACCAGTATGGGATGACCGTCGATTGTGGGTTGTTGCGGATCTCCTCATGAGGGATCAGCTTTTCGCACGTTACGATGACGCGCTTGGAAGCCCTCGCCAGGTACGGATCCGAGATCAGGATGCCGTCGGTTATCTGGCAGTTTCCGTATATGTCGGCACTGTGCACGTGGACGATCCCGACATCCGGGTATAGCGCGGGGAGGGCCGCGAACTTCTTGCCCGTGAACGGACACGTGATTGTTTTGGCGGCTGATCGCTGAAAAGTGCCTGTCCCCAGCATGTTCCTCGCCGGCATGAACGAGAGGCCGGCCGCGCCCGCGGCAAACCTCCACGCCAGCGCGCTGTTGGACCAGTCGGTCTTTCGTATGGCTTTGCTTTGAAAAGCCTTGCGAGCGCTTGCCGAGAGCCCCCTGATTTCGTAGCCGATAACGTATGAGATGTCGCACCGATCCATGCACCCCGAGGAAGCCAGGAGATCGCTGTCGTAGATCGATGTGTGGCCGGCCATTCCCAGATTGCGCTTTCCCTGCCGGATTATCTCGTAGAGTATCGCGGTGGGGATCCTGACGTGGCCGAAGCCGCCGACCGCGAGGTAATCCCCGTCGTGGACATTGGCGCTCACAGCTTTCTCGATCGACGTCACCTTGTTTACGAGGCTGCGGTTCTTGTTCTTGAAATAAGCCCTCGCGTGATCCGGATCGGGATCGACAAAAAGCTCTTCCTGGCCTTCTTCAAGGCTGATCAACTCTTCGTACAAGGTATTTTGACCTCCTCATTCAACGGGTTTGGCTTACTCTCGTCTTTCAGGCCTTTTTGAGCCCGAGTATTTCACGGGTGTCGTCAACGGTCGCGATCTCGCGATCCGCGAGCCTGGCGATCTCGGCGGCTTTCTTGACCTGCTCCCACGAGCCTTCTGCCAGCTTGCCCTTGCTGATCCAGATGTTGTCCTCGAGCCCGACGCGGATATGCCCGCCGTTGACCGCCGAGTGATAGGCGCCGGCGAACGACGCGGATCCCACTCCGCATGAGCTGAACGTCGCGTCATCCGGTATGGTGTCTAAGAACATGGCGTAGTTGCGGGTCGAGAACGGCATCCCTCCCAGAACGCCGAAGACAAACTGGAAGTGGAGCGGCTCCACAAATACGCCGCCCTGCTCTTTGATAAACAGCACATTGTACAGGCCGCCCATGTCATAGATCTCGAACTCCGGCTTGGTTCCGGCTTCTTTCATCGTGTTGCCGTACCAGACAAGCTGATCGAAAGTGTTCTCGAACAGCACCTCAAAAATAATCTTGTGCTCTTTCCAGTCTCCGACCGCGAAGTTCATGCTGTTTGTGTTGAGGGAAGACATGTCGGGCTTGAACGTCTCGACGACCTTGATTCGCTCTTCTTTGGAAGCGATAGGAGAGATGGCGGTGCTCAAGTTGATAAGGATGGGGCACTCGGCCCTTATGCCTTCAATGATGCCGCCAAGGATGTCGATGTCGGGAGTGGGGAAGCCCATCTCAGGGTCGCGAGCGTGGATATGAACGATCGCGGCGCCGTTCTCGTGGCACTTCACAGCCTCCGCCACGAACTCGTCTTTTGTGTACGGAACGTTTGGGTTCTGCTCTTTTCTTGTTGCTGCTCCTGTTAGAGCCGCCGTTATGATGCACTTTTCAGATGTCGCTGCCATCACAAACCACCTCCACTTTCGAATACCAATAGGAAAACCAACGTATATATATCACAGATATTCCAAAATGACCACCGCTGGTCAGAGGGGTC